>DPMX01000016.1 GCA_003540955.1 Gammaproteobacteria bacterium | reverse complement strand
GAATTGTTATCCGGGTGCGCGGGTTGATACAGTTTGTAATATTTATCAATTTTCTCGTGAGGATCTGTGGCGTCAGTGGGAATGGAGTGAACGTTTCCCTGGCTACGCCGAGATGCGTGCATATTTTGAGTTTGTCGTCGAAAACCTAGATTTGAGTCGAGACATCAGTTTCGAAACCCGAGTACGTCAAGCCCGCTTCGACGAGCGAAGTAAAGCTTGGGCGATTGAGACTGACTCATCCGATCCCGCTGTTGGGAGCCTTAGCGCGCGTTTCTTTTTGATCTGTACAGGCTTTGGCTCGATTCCTTACATCCCCTCATTCGAGGGCCTTGATTCGTTCCAAGGCGAATGTCATCACACAGGGTTGTGGCCACAGTCAGGCCTCGAATTGAAAGGGAAACGAGTCGGAGTTATCGGCACCGGCGCGAGCGGTGTGCAAGTAGCGCAGGAGGCGAGTCGGATCGCCCGTGAATTGACGGTGTTCCAACGAACACCAAACTTATGCTTGCCTATGCAACAAAAACAGCTTGATGCAGCGGCGAATGAGCGCATGCGGGCAACTTATACCGAATCTTTTGCCCGTCGTGCACAGTGTTTTGCTGGTTCTGATTTTGATTTTGATCCACGCTCAGCACTAGAAGTCTCACCCCAAGAGCGGACTGCCCTATTCGAACGATTATGGCAGAAAGGAGGCTTTTGGTTTTGGCTAGGGACCTTCCGGGACATACTAAGTGACTCGTCTGCTAATCGGATGGCCTACGATTTTTGGCGGGATAAGGTTAGAGCAAGGGTTCATGATTCGGCTGTGGGGGAAATACTTGCACCCACCGAACCACCGCACCCGTTCGGAACGAAGCGGCCGTCGCTGGAACAGTGGTACTACGATATGTTTAACGAAGAACACGTCAGCTTGGTTGACATTAAACGATCGCCTATAGTGAGATTTACTCCGAGAGGTGTCGTCACAGCTATTAGTGAACACGAAATTGATGTTCTAATTTTAGCGACCGGCTTTGATGCGGTAACTGGTGGGTTAACTGAGATAGATATTCGCCAATCTGACGGCACTAGCCTAGCAGAAAAATGGGCAAGTGGAGTGCTGACTTATCAAGGTCTTGCGAGCTCGGGTTTTCCGAACCTGCTTTTTGGGTACGGGCCACAATCTCCCAGTGGGTTTTGCAACGGACCAACGAGTGCGGAATTTCAAGGTGACTATATTGTCGAATGTTTGTCCTATATGCGTGAACACGGACTGAACCGGATCGAAGCCACGCATGAGGCCGAACAGGGATGGCGTGAGGAATGCCTAGAGCTTGTCAAACCAACCCTTTTTCCTCAGGCCGACTCTTGGTACATGGGTGCCAATATCCCGGGTAAGCAGAGGGAGATCTTGATGTACTCAGGCGGTGTGCCGATGTACATGGCAGCTCTCGGCGAAAGTGCCGAGAAAGGGTATGACGGGTACACGCTAAGTTAAGTCGAAATTCGTCAGGTGTACCACCAAAACACTAACTACAAGGGAGTTACCAAATGATCGAACAACAACTCGCAAGCTTGCTGGCGCGCGAAGCGATTCGAGATCTGCCATTGCGATATTGCGACTGCGTTTGGCGCGACGATATAGATGGGATTATCGATCTATTTGCGGACGGTGGTAGTTTCACAGCGCTGTATGCCGGTAAGGAATCCGTCATTGCCGGGCACGACGACCTTCGAGAATTTTACGTCACTAGTGCACCGCTTATGCCACGTCCGTACATTCACAATCATGTGATTGAACTACATGATGATAAAAGTGCTAGCGGTCGCTGCTACCTTGATCTGCGCAGTGCGAAAAACAACATGGGGTGGATCGGTGCAGGTTATTACAACGATGAGTACATTCTGACTGCAGACGGTTGGAAATTCCAGGCACGACTGTTTAACGCATTACATATGGAAGATCTTCCAGCTTCGTGGAGTGATATCTGACCGTCTGAGCTTACACTGTAAAGAAATATAAAGGGACTATGAGTCATTTCGATGTTGTGATTATAGGAGCAGGGCTTTCGGGTATCGGGGCCGCGCGGCAGTTGCAGGATTCGTGTCCCGGTAAGAGTTTCGCGATCTTCGAAGGCCGTGATGCTATCGGTGGTACCTGGGATCTGTTCCGGTATCCGGGTATTCGCTCCGATAGCGATATGTACACCATGGGTTATGACTCAAAGCCCTGGCGCAATCCGAAAGCGATCGCGGACGGTAAGTCGATTCTAAGCTACGTAAAAGAGGCTGCACTTGAACGTGGTATCGATCGACATATTTACTTTAGTCATTGGGTAAAGTCGGCCGACTGGTCTACTGCGGACGGACGATGGGTAGTCACTGTCATGCGGGCACGAGACGGTGTTAGCGTTAAGTTCACCTGCAATTTTTTGTTTGCCTGCAGTGGCTATTACAACTACGAGAAAGGCTACACGCCAGCATTTGAAGGTATCGCAGATTTCGAAGGTGAACTGATTCATCCTCAGGCTTGGCCAGAGAGAGTCGATTGCAGCGGTAAACGAGTTGTGATTATTGGTAGTGGGGCAACTGCCATGACGCTTGTTCCCGCGATAGCTCAAACCGCCGCTCAGGTTACGCTGCTACAACGGTCCCCGACTTATGTGGTATCAATGCCGGCAGTGGATCGGATTGCTAAGCTACTTAATATATTTCTACCTGAGAAACTCGCGTATCGTTTTATCCGATGGAAGAATATTCAAATCCAACGTTTGTTATATCGTCAGACTAGGATTAGGCCGGCGGCGGTGAAGCGAAAACTTTTACGATTAGTGCGAAAAAATCTTGGCCCCGAATATGATGTCGATAAGCATTTTTCCCCTGATTACAATCCGTGGGATCAGCGCTTATGCCTCATTCCGGACGCAGATCTATTCAAGTCGATTAAATCTGGGAAAGCGGTGGTTGTGACTGACCAAATAGACCGATTGACGGCGAGCGGCATAAATTGCAGGTCTGGTGATTCGTTGGTGGCGGACATCATCATCACAGCCACTGGGCTCGATCTCGTAGTCTTGGGCGGCGTGCAATTCTCTGTCGAGGGCACCACGGTCAGTTTCCCCGAGACCTACTCCTATAAGGGGATGATGTTGTCCGGAGTGCCGAATTTTGTTTATACCATGGGGTATATCAATGCGTCATGGACACTACGATCAGAATTGGTTGCCGAGTTCGTTTGTCGGGTGGTGAACCGGATGAGCGAGTTAAAGGTTAGGCAATGCACGCCACGTTTGCGCCCAATTGACAACGCTATGTCCAAGCGACCTTTGGTTGAGTCCTTTTCGCCCGGTTATATGAAACGAGCTATGCATTTGTTTCCATGCCAGGGAGATCATGCTCCATGGCAAAATACACAAGATTACGCGCGGGATAAAAAAGATATTCGGCATGCACCACTGGAAGATGGGGTGTTGGAATTTGGCGTACCACCTGCAGCCGCCGCATCGAATTCGCCACCATTACCTGATCAAAAACCTCAGACGGTAGGTTAAATCGGCCGCAATCCCCATGACGTAGATATCAGCGCGGCATTCGCTAATTTTGTTTTCTGTTAAGGGAATACCACTACTGTGCGTAGTTCGATGCTTTCGCGTGGTTTGAAATTCGGAGGACACGCGGGGTTCTTGTAGCCCGTGTGCCCAGTGAAAATTGCGCGCCCATCGTCTGCAAGATCAAAACATTTCAGCAAGATCGCCTCATCCGGTTGCATGTCTGAAATCGCGAACCAACGATGTGCGTCACTATGTTGGAAGGAATAAATCTCCCCCGTGAGGCTTGGAGTTTCCAGGTCGTCCTCGAGATAATGTTGAATTCTAGTTGGAATAAAATCAGCGAGTTTTGTCGTACGGGCATGGCACACTGCGAGCGGAAAGTCCTGCACAGGCCCAACGATTGGTCGCCATAAGTTGATCAACGCAGCCCGATGGTCGATATATTTTAGCGCGTTATTATTTTCCAGAATCTCACGGATACGGCGTGGGCCTGAGCTCAAAGTATAGTCGTTGTGTGCGCCATCGACCGGTTCGCGCACACCTATTTCTCCCTTGTCTGATCTCGGCTGGTTACGAATATTGTGATCAAAAACGAAGACTTCGAGCGCACCGGTTGCTTCCTTGATAAGTTGTTCTGACTCTGGATAGTATGTGTTTTTTACTTTTTCCGGGTCGTAAAAGTAATGGAAGCTGGAGGGATGCTTAAGTACTTCAAAACCTGCTTCGTCTAATTCCAGCCGATCCACAATTGGACGACAATCATAAACCGGGACTGAAATTCGCTCGCGTGGAGGGTTTTCGGTTTTGCGCCCACTTGAAGGCGGAAAAACGCGTACCAGCGCCTCCCCTTCTAGCGGTTTGGTATAGCTCATCTCAGCCACGACATAAGGCAGGTCAGATACCTTAACGGATTGCATCAATTCGTCTCCATAAGAGAGTATTGTACTCGTCTGGCGTCAATTCAATACTGTCGGAGGCCTAGATGCAAGTGTTCCAGGCACGGTGCCGACTGGCAGTGCCGATGTAATCGGTCCTGGATTGCGCCGCGAGGGGCCTATATTCTGTACTCACTAGTTTCGCTCGCGTAGGAGAGCATTGCCTGCGCCAACGGGGTAGTCAACTAAGTCTTTGCCGTGGCCCTTGGTACAGAGAGCTCTTAATCGACACTCCGAGAGGAGTGATCCGGATAAATACTAAGGAGATAATAAAATGCGTTTCGGCATCATGTACGATTTTCGCAACCCGCTACGCTGGCACATACCGGCGCCTAAGTTCTACCGCGCAATGATGGACCAAATGGTCGACGCCGAGGCGTTAGGTTTTGATCACGTTTGGTTAACCGAGCATCACTTTACTGAGGATGCATATAATCCGGCGTCGTTGTCTATGGCCGCGGCTATAGCGGCGGTCACAAATAGAATTCGGATCGGCACTTTTGTATTGCTCCTGCCATTCATCCATCCGGTCCGCGCGGCTGAGGACATCGCACTCGCTGATATTATCTCCGACGGCCGTTTCGATATTGGGGTTGGGATGGGCTATACACATGACGAGTTCAATGCCTTTTGTGCAGATCGTAGTGAACGCGCGCCTAGGTTTGTCGAAGGCATCGAACTCATGCGCCGACTGTTTACTGAAGACGACGTCACCTTCAGCGGTCGTTTTACACAAACAAAAAATCTAAACTTAGCGCCAAAGACTGTACAAAAACCACATCCGCCATTGTGGATCGGCGCGCGAGGCCCCAAAGCTATACGGCGCGCTGCACATTTTGGCGCAAACCTGATGACAACGTTAGGGCCAGATCCTGCTCCGCTGTATCTCAAAACTCTGGAGGAATTAGGCCGAAAGCCAACAGACTTCAAAATCGCTCAATTACGGATGGTGTATTGTGCAGACTCCGAGGAACAAGCGTGGGATGAGATCCAGGACCACTTGGCCCATGTATTTGGCTACTATGAACGCGTACTCGGTGAGGCAGCTGATGTTGAGGGCGATGATCAACCATTGCCGTTTAGATCACCGGAGGAGATCCGGCATTCAGTACTTGCTGAAGGAGCAATCATGGCAGGCACTCCTGATCAGGTTGCTGTCAAGCTCGATGCATTCTGTAACGAGTTCAAATGTACCGACTTTATTCTTTCGAGCCACTTCGCAGGTATTGATCCGAAGAAGAGCTCACGTTCGAACGAATTATTTGCGAAACATGTGATACCGGCATTCCGGGAGCGATAGAGAAATTGTCGGGGTTGCAGAAAGATCTGCCCGGTAGGCAGGTCGCTTAATGGGGGGGCACGATGAAGTTTGGTTTTTTTAATTTCAACACAATCCATTCATTTCGGCCGGATGATTTGGCCATTGCGCTTGAAGACCGCGGCTATGATTCGTTGTGGCTTGGGGAGCACACCCATATCCCAGTGGACCAAAGTACGCCGTATATTATTGACGGGAATGCGACGCCGATGCCGTATGCGCATATCATGGATCCGCTTGTGTCGCTAATGGCTGCGGCCGGAGTCACGAAAACCCTCAAACTTGCGACCGGCATTTGCCTGGTAATCCAACGCGATCCAATTGTTACTGCGAAGGAAGTTGCGACGTTGGATGTGTTGTCGAAGGGCCGCGTGATATTCGGTATCGGGGCGGGGTGGAATGTGGATGAGATCGAAAACCATGGTACGCCGTTTAAGCAACGGTGGAAGATTCTACGTGAAAGGGTCGAGTCGATGAAATGTATGTGGACTCAGGATCAGGCGGAGTTTTCAGGAGAACATGTAAGCTTCGGTCCAATTTTATCTTACCCCAAGCCAGTGCAAAAACCACACCCACCCGTAGTTATCGGCACGATCACCTCTGGAGGACTGCAGCATGTGGTCGATTACTGTGATGGTTGGTGCCCTCTTGACGCCAAGATCGACGATTTCCCGTCAATGATTGGGGACCTACACCGTCGTTGTGAAAAAGCCGGACGCGATCCAAAATCGGTACCGATCATGATATTCGCCTGGGGTAATCCGGAAGAATCTTTGTTGGCCAGTTATTATGAGATGGGGGTTGACACCGTCGTACTCGGAGCTGGTATGGAAAACCCAGATGCGCCAGAGGCGATACTTCCATTTCTCGATCATTACGCTAGGATGATCCCGGAACTAACATAGACGGACTACATAAAGATAGGAGTTGTCCTATGACCTGCCAGGTGATACTTGATATTCGTGTGAAGGAAGCGTTGCTTGAAGATTTCCGTAGCTGGATGCGTAGAACCTTGCCCGAAACGCGAGCCTACGACGGCTGCAACAATTTATATATTGTCCAAAATCAGGATGACCCTCTCGCACTCGTTGTTATTGAACAGTGGGACACTCGCCTTAAATATGAAAAGTATCTAGCTTGGCGGACGGAAACTGGCGTTGTCGATGAGCTTGTTGCGATGTTGGACGGTGAGCCTACATTTCGGTTTTTTGACTACTTTGGGGTGTGATAACTTCGAGAGACGTTATTCCGGCGGTTCTAAGGTTTCCAATAGTTGAAGAACGAATCGTTGGTATCCACCCACTCCGTGATGTGACTTTAATCTATATAGCCTCCGGCAACTAATTCTTGGAACGAGAATTGTTCGACTGTGACATCGTATTCGTAGGTACCGTTGGCTATCTGCTCTCGTACTGCCTCGTAGCCTAGAGCATCGACCGGAACGTAACGGTGACGGTCCCCGGCCGTGAAAAGTACCCCGTGCTCGGGAAATTCAGCGATATCGCCTTGGGTACGATAAATCGGTGGTGCGATGCGACCGAGCATTTGGTAACCGGACGGCCCCGGGAAAGGTAGCGCCGCGGTGCACAAACCGCCAAGGGTGAGCGTCCGTTCTGGAGTGTAAGGTCTCGCGGTATCGAGCTTGGGTGCGCTGACGCCGAGTGCGCGGTCGAGAGGGTAGGCGAAGTAACAACCGGGAGCCCACCCAACGCACGATACCCAATGGTCGGTGCCGGTATGGCGTTTGATTACGTCGTCGACCGAACATTGATTGGTCTCGGCGATAATTTCGGCACTTAGTTTTAGGCCTGCACGCTTGTTGATCGCTTCCGTCCATGGATCACAATACCATACCGGCAACTTAAACAAGCGAGAAGTCACTTCGTCTGCTGTGATAATGTCAGGCAGAATTTCTTCGATGGTTGCTTTGACTTTGAATGGAGTCGTACGGCGACGATCGTAGACAATACCGAATTCACGCAATGTCGGGATAACTTCTAGTATCCAATCATCTTTAAGCGCCGCAAACGTCTGGGCTAGAGCAATTACGCGAAAGTTGTTGCGCAGATCGGCATCGTCACCAAACTCGACTCCAACGTAGCTATCGGCCAAGTGCCGGAATTTAGGTGTTTCGTAAATCATCCCATTAGCCGCTGATAATGTTATGGGTTCCGACTAGTGCTGCAGCGGCTTCGGCAAGCTCGAGTGCTTTGTCGACGCTCACAGGCTTGAAACGCGCTATGTCGCCCGGCTGCATCTGTCCAGCGGTTGCTATATCGGTTGATATCACCGTCGCGATTTTTGCAAACCCGCCAACGGTCGGATTCTCAGTACCCATCACGATTGCTTCAATTCCGCTCGGACATTGGATGCCACCAACTGGGATGATGTCATCGACGATGTTTGATGGATCTGCGCCAGCGTCGCGCACTAGATAGGTGGGCCGCGGCCCGAACTCGAGTTTCGGCCCATGAAATCTCAAACCGGTTCGATTTGCTTGGGTGCTCAACTTCCAAGTTTCGTTAGTGAAATCCGTGAGGCTTTTTTCAGTAAATACTTCGTGCTGCGGCCCCATAACCACTCGGAGTACTCTTTCTCCACCAAATTTAGTAAGTCGGGATCGATCGAAACGGATGTGTGAACGTCGCTCGTCCAGCTCTGAAAGGTCACGGATCGGTATCGAGTCATCTCTTTTTAAAGCTCTTCCGAAAGGCCCTCGCGATGAAAACAGATTTTCCGATCTAGAGCCAAGCACCGGCGTGACATCTAAGCCTCCAGCAACGGCTAGATAAGTTCGTGCTCCTCTGCGGGCTGCACCCAGCGAAAGAGTGTTGCCGGCGGATATCGGCACGCTCTCGTAGTAGGGCACCTCCGTACCATCTAGTGATGCAGGCATTTCCGCGCCAGCTAGGGCGATTATCGTGTCTGCGTGAAACTTTATCGTTGGACCGAGCAATGTAAATTCGAAACCAGCATCTCCACGTGAGCCGCCGCAAAATAGTGGCGGCGGGATTTCGTTGCCAACCAAAAGGCTTGCTATGCGTAGGGACAGATGATCCATTGGTCCTGCGGGCGCAAGACCCGTGTGAAGGTACCCTAGGCGACCGCCGTCCTGAATAGAACTTAAAGGTCCCGGCTTAATAACCTCTATGAACATTGCACCTCGACGTCGACATCGTTTCAACCATAGTAACCACGGAAGTTTTGATTATAAGCAATCTAATTGTTCAATCTTGTGCTTGATCTAGGCAGCTAATTGTGACTCAGTGTCTACCCCTGCCAAACAAACCCTTATTGGACATTCTCTCATGAACGAAGCCTTAGAAGATATCCGAATCATTGATTTTACATCGCACATCTCTGGTCCTTTTTGCACGATGTTGCTCGGCGATATGGGTGCTGACGTGATTAAGGTCGAACGACCGGGTAGGGGAGATGATGCTCGCCATATCCATCCGTTGGTCGGGGGAGAAAGCGCGACGTTTATGCAAATAAACCGCAATAAACGAAGTATAGTGCTTGATTTAAAGTTGTCGACGGATCTTGAGAAAGCACAACTTTTGTGTGATGGCGCGGATGTGGTTGTCGAGAACTTCCGACCAGGTACATTAGATCGGTTAGGCCTCGGTTACGAGAGATTGCGGGCGCGGAATCGACGACTCATATATTGCTCCATTTCAGGATTTGGTCAGACTGGGCCCTATAGCAACCGTGGCGGTTTCGATCTTATGGCGCAAGCGATGTCGGGACTCATGTCGATTTGTGGGGAAGTGAGTGGCCCACCTATGCGATTGCCGGTTGCGATCTCGGATATGTGCGGTGGTCTATACGCATCGATTGGAATCTTGGCAGCGCTAAATGTGCGCGCAACAACTGGTCAAGGTCAGTTGGTGGACACTTCGCTGTTTGAAGCTGCGATGTCATTCGGTGTATACGAAGCCGCTGGCTTTAATGCAACCGGCCAGGCTCCGAAACGACTGGGTCAGGCACATCGCGGGGCAGCGCCCTATCAAGTATTCAAAACTCAAGATGGTTGGATCACGGTCGGCGCGGCGACGCAGCGCTTATGGGGGCGGTTATGTGACGTGCTGCAGGCCGATGAACTGCGGAGCGACGAACGTTTTAAGGATAATCCAAAAAGAGTGGCGAACTCCTACGTGCTTGCGCAAGAACTAACATCATATTTCGTCGAAAAAAACACGATTTATTGGGAACAAGCATTATCTGAGGCCGGGATCCCGGCTGGACCCGTGCGGACCTATGATGAGGTGTTTGCCAACGAACACACTGTTGCGCGTGACATGTTCATTCCGATGGCCCACGCTCAGGCGGGCACTCAGCATTTGCTTGGGTTGCCCATTAAACTATCTATGACTCCAGGAAAGATTAGAAGCTCGGCTCCACTTTTAGGAGAGCATAGCGAGGAAATATTGGCTGAGCTGAGACTTGCTAAATGTTAGCGATGAGCGACGAACAGAAGTGCGCAGGGAGTTGTTTATCGGGGACGCCGTCTTTTAGTGATTCCGATCGCTCGCGCCACCGTCGATAGTTAGCACTGTTCCGCTAATATAGCTTGCACGTGGCGATGCTGCGAAGGCAACTAAATCGGCAACTTCGCTTGGTTCACCCATACGGCCAAACGGAAGATTCATCTCAACTAGAAATTCTTCCCACCGATCTGGGGTTCCGAATTTTTGTTCGCTCCACTTTTGTAACATGCAGCGCGCACGGTCGGTGGCTGTCATACCGGGGTTCACTGCGAGGACACGTATGCCGAAATCGGTAGACCGCGAACCCAATGCGCGTGATAACGCCATCAGAGATGCGTTACCCACACTACCTCCGATATACATTGGATTCATCCGTTGACCTGATGTGCCGATGACATTGATGATGACCCCATCGCCGATCGTTTTCATCTCACGAAAAAAAGATCTACAGAGGTTGATATAGCCAAATACTTTTAAATCCCACGCTTCACGCCACGCTTCTTCCTCAAATTCGTCGAGCTCACCGGCTGGAATAGCTCCAGCATTGTTGATCAGGATGTTGATATCCCTGCATTCATCTACCAAACGGTTCTGCTCGCTAGATTTCGATAGGTCGACTAGGTGAGTGGTTGCGGTGACCTGCCATTTTTCTCTAATTACTCCAGCAAGTTCTTCGAGGCTTTTTTCTCCACGAGCGGCTAGTGCGACATTGCAGCCCTCCGCTGCTAGCGCTTCGGCTACCGCCTTTCCAATTCCTTTGCTCGCACCGGTTATGAGTGCGTGTTTACCTTGTAATTTAAGGTCCATTGTAATTCCCCAACTGCGTGTCCCTGTTCAACTCATTTTTACTTTAACCCAGAATTCTTCTATTTTTTCTCAATCACGGTTCGCGGGCAGTGTTGTAGATAGTATCATTATCGAGTAAAAGGATATCTAGCTCTAAAACATTATCGAAACTTAATATTTTGCTGTAGTTGAGAGGAGTATGAAAATGTCGAAAAGGCGAGATGCATTAAAACTAGGCCTTGCCGCCGCCGGTGTAGGACTAGTTTCGAAGGTCCCCAATTCTGAGGCAATTGAGACGACCGTTGACATGACCGAAGTAGATGTACAAAAGGAAATAGAACTCCTTTATGAAGACTGGATGACGGCCGCAACTGTCCATGACGATGATTGGTATAAAAATAACTTAGCTGATGAGTTCTATTATTTCTCTGCTGGGGGCGGCAAGGCGACGCGCGAAGAGATTATTGACATCGCGAACCTATCGGGGAGTAGTGAATACAAACTGTATGAGGTTACAAGCCGCCTCTATGGAGAAGTAGTTTTATCGCATGGACGCTATATGGGTAAAGGTGATTTCCCTGCGGATGATCCGTTAGTTAGTCCTGGCATGCGCGAAAAGTATGGGCGGGGTGTTGAGCTTCGTTTCACAGGCACCTGGATAAAGCGCGATGGTCGTTGGCAGAGCCTGCATCTGCAAACATGTGAGATCGGTTAAAAATCTAAGAACGTATGGGAAGCGCTATGCGTTTGTTTCTTGATATTTTTTATATTAGTTCAAGATGGTTAAATGCCACAGCAAACGCTCCCGGCAACTGCGCGCCCATATAGATTCTCCCACTAATCAAGTTTTGGAATCAATTTAGCATAGTGATCGAGGAACGGAAGCACTTTGTCGCTGCGCCCAATTGGGACGAACAATATTACTCTTTGTACGCCTGCGGCTTTAAACGCTTCCAGTTTTGCTTCACTGGGCATTTCATCTGGTAAGGTCCACATTCCAAGGCTAAGGCTTGCTGGATCGCGACCTGCCTCGTCCATTTGTTGTCGCAAACTTGCGAATGCTGTATCTATATCTGCGTCTTCCATCGCAGCGAAGTTCGGCATCCACCCGTCACAATAGCGTACGACGCGCTTGCGTCCAGATTCACTGAAAAAACCACCCAGAATTGGCGGATAGGGTTTTTGGATCGGCTTCGGATACATCCATACACGGTCGAATGAGACATATCGGCCCTTGTAGGTTGACTCGTCATCCATCCACAGCGTCTTTAGCGCTTCGATTTTCTCGCGCAATATTCGAAAGCGATGCTCGAACGGTGTGCCGTGGTTTTCCATTTCCTCTTGGTTCCAACCGCCACCGATCCCAAACAATACCCGACCTTCAGACAGTATGTCTAACGTCGCAACCTCTTTTGCTAAAGTGATTACGTCTCGCTGATTGACCAGACATACGCCTGTCCCGAGTTTCAATTTTTTCGTGACAGCGGCTGCGGCACCCAGCGCGATAAAAGGATCCATCATGTCAACGTAGACTCGGGGTAATTCCCCTCCCAAGGGATACGGGGTTTTTCGGCTTGCGGGGATATGCGTGTGTTCGCCTATCCACAACGATTCAAACCCACGCTCTTCGAGAGCTTGCGCCAATTCGATTGGTTGCATCACGTAATTCGTGTTGTAACTGAATACACCGAAGTCCATCTATCCCTCCAGAGTCTGTTATTTAGTGAATTAGGATCACGTTGAAGATGATTTCATCGCAACGGCGGGCTTGCTATAACTGCGCATGCGATGACCGAACATAACTAGGGTCGTTCAGATGCGTTTGTTACGCGACCGCTGCGACTTTCCATATAAACGTTACTGGCAGATATAGACGTTGCAGTCTCGCTTAATGGCTTTTGATTTAAAACTGTGGCTTTATTTCTCTTCTTCCACTAAGGCAACCGCAGAGTCATAGGGTTGCCCATCCTCACTTCCTAAAGCCTCTTTCTCTATCTCTACGATCCGCAGCACTTCCCCTAAAAATTGCTCCCGCCACGCCGCTCGCCTCGCCGACACCGTTTCGCTCGGCTTATAGTCATCTATTTCCGAGCGCTTTATCCCAGCTTTTTTTTCTAGAAGGTGTTCGATCGTGTCCAGACGGTCGCGCAGCACGGCAACCTCTCCAGCAAGACCCATAACCATCGCGATAACCTTGTCGATGTTTGGGTCTTGAAAGAACGTGGGGCGTTCGCCTCGGGCCTTGCGTTGTAATTTCGACATGGTGCTCGCCACTATTTTTTGTTGCCATAGACGAACCAGAAACCGCCTCCACCGAAGTCGCCACCTTGGAAAGTGAGCGAACGCTTAGCTTCGGCGACTTGGAAGGCGCTGGGGATCATCGTTTCGAAATTCTTGTCCGGATCGAAGCCACCTTCTCGTGATAGTTGCCCGAGGTCGATCTCATGAGATCCTGCCCAAAACGGTTCGTTATTGTTACGTGTGTCCCAATCGAGCATAAAAGCGTCAAACGGATCCATTCCTTTGTATTGTGGAGTTTCGGCGTGAACCATCATGCCGTCTTTTTTAAGAAGGCGATGGCACTCGCTTATTATATTTTTGATTGCTTTGTTGGAAGTTTCATGTAGTAAAATATGTGACACGATTAGATCAAAAGATTCGTCTTCGAAGTCTGTCGACTCGGCATTTTGTTGTGAGAAATGGATTTTCCTACCCATATCTTCTGCCCGGGCATGACCATATCTGAGCATGGGCGCCGCTACGTCTAACGCGTATACCTCCGCTTTTGGGAACGTGTCAACGTAGGGTACCGTACTATTACCAACCGAGCAGCCAAGGTCGAGGATCTTGACCGGTTGAAATTTTGGATGATTCTCTTTCAACCAAAGTGCGATGCTTGCACCGATGTCGTCGTTGTAAGGACCCATCTGCCCCATTGCATAGATATGCACCGCTCGGTCATAGACCATGCCTGCGGAAGCATCGTTTTTGTCAAATTCGCTGTGATAGCCGCCGGGCATACAGTGGATATCGACTGCCGTGTGATACCCAGGTGTTTTAAGTTCCGGATCTAGCCGCAATGAACCTAATGTCGTTTTCTGTCTTTTATTTATCTTTTTGTTTAAATCTTTTAGGTTGCGCTGCACTGGGATTTGGCATGAAGACCACATCATTTCTTGGCTGGTGCGCAACAGCGTGCTAAACATTTGGTACTGCGGGTCGGCTACCATCTCATCACGAACCTCGAAACGGTTTTGTGGGTCACGTCCTTTGTCGTGTTTTATCTTCGGCTTCACCCGTTTCTCATATGCCAGTTGGTTGGTGCCATGGACATGTTTGACGAGGTATTGTTTGTAGGATCTGACAAATTCTTGGCGGGCGAATTCGTCGTGGTTGGTAGGGGTTGATACTTTGTGCTCGGCTTGCATGGTAGGGTTGTTTTCGTTACTCATAACGTTGACCTTTTGTCGCTCGAGGCGGCTATGTTTTCGAATATCTATTCTTATGATACCTAATCTATATCAAAGATTTTGGTTTTTGCACATGCTTGGGCCAAAAATGCGGGACCTTAGGCCTTCTTCATGGTCTAATTTACTTACTTATGTCAGAAGGATAATTACCCATGCCCTATACCCTGGGAGTGGATGTCGGGGGTACTTTTACCGACATATTTTTAGTTAACGAGGATAACGGCCGAATCTTCACAGCCAAGGTACCGTCGACCCCAGAGGACTCATCCGTAGGCGTTCTTAATGGGATTGAGCGGGCATGTGTGAGGTCAGGTATCGTTCCGAGCGAGATAGGTCACGTTATGCACGGTACTACAGTGGCTACCAATACCGTGCTTACCGGAACCGGTGCCCTAGTGGGCTTAGTCGCGACACAGGGTTTTCGCCAGGTGCTCCAGATAGCACGTTCATATGTACCTGGAGGTCTCGGTGGGTGGGTAATCTACAATAAGAGCGAACCGATGGCACCGCTAGAATTGACGGTCGAGGCTGACGAACGTATTGGAGCCGATGGAGCCGTAGTTCGGTCGTTGGATGAGAACTCGCTTCGGCAGCGCCTTGAGTTCCTAAAAGGGCGCGAGATTGAGGCACTTACAGTATGCCTTATCAACTCGTTCGCGAATGCGGCGCATGAGCGACGGATCCGCGATATTGCGTTAGAGGTAATGCCAGATATCCCAGTATCGTTGTCATCTGATGTCATTCCTGAGATGCAGGAATACGAGCGTGCGGTGACCACCGTAGCAAATTCATATGTCCGGCCCCGTGTGCAAACTTACATCGAAAATCTAACCCGTGAGCTTAAAAGTCGTATGGGCGACGTAAAATTACACGTGCTGCGTTCCGACGGTGGGCTCGCTTCATCGAGCTCTGCGGCGGAATATCCCGTTAATTTATTGATGAGTGGTCCCGCTGGTGGGGTTGCAGGTGCGGTCTGGATCGCTAAACAGGCGGGGTATTCGAATCTATTGACTATCGATATGGGCGGTACGTCAACTGATGTCGCTTTGGTCCAAGATGGGGAAGCGCAGACTCGCCGGGAGACGACAGTGGGTGACGTCACAGTGCGTGCTTCGTCGATCGATGTGCGTACAGTTGGAGCGGGCGGTGGTTCAATAGCTCATGTGCCGGAACTCACCGGGGCGTTGCGAGTTGGCCCCCAAAGTGCGGGCGCTGAGCCGGGACCGGCGGCGTATGGTAAGGGCGGAAAAGAACCAACAGTGACTGACGCCAATATGGTGCTTGGTTATCTACCTAAAAGTGCTTTGCTCGGCGGCGATATGCAACTTGATGGTGCGTCAGCTGAGAGCGCCGTGGAGAAAATTGCTGATGCCCTAAAGCTGCCGTTGAAAATTGCCGCAGCAGGGATAATCGATATCGTCAACGAGAATATGTTCGGTGCGCTTCGGCTCGTCTCGATAGAACAAGGTTATGACCCGCGCGATTTTGCCCTCATGGCCTTCGGTGGCGCTGGTCCGCTCCATGCGAATGCATTGGGACGATTGATGAGTAGTTGGCCGGTTATCATCCCCCCTGGTCCGGGCGTTTTGTGTGCTTCTGGGGATGCCACGACGCGGGTGCGTGACGAAGCCTCGCGCACCTTTATTCGTCGATTTCGGGATATCACTGCGGGAGAAGTGACGGAGATCTTAAATGGATTAGCAGAGACTGCGGCCACCAGTCTCGACGCAGAGAACGTTCCGCGCTCGGACCAGCACGTGACCTATCAGGCCGATCTGCGTTATCACGGACAAGGCTTGTTGTTGACAGTTGATGCCGATATCAAGGCGCTAGAGGCTGACGGCCTCGATGCTATCGGCGAGCAATTTGACGATACCCACAAACAACTTTTCACTTTCGCCTTGGATGTGGATAAAGAGGTCGTGAATTTGCGTGCGGTGGTACAAGGTAAGGCAACGATGGTGCCGGCCGAAAAGCTAGAACCAGGTGATGCGGACGCATCGAGCGCGATCATTGCACGGCAGAATGTTTTTATGGACGGTTTTGACTACGAGGCAACTATATACGACCGCTCCAAGCTTCAGTCTGGAAACCGAATCGAAGGTCCGGCGATTATCACCGAAATGGATTCAACTAGTGTGATTTTGACGGGGCACGCCGGCGAGATAGACGATTTTGGCAACATTATTATTCGCCCTATAGAGGCCTAAGAGGAATTCATCATGGCCGCAGAGCTGATCCAAAAGAACGCTGCTCCGTTTGAACGTTTAGAACTCGATACCATCACTTTGGACATCATTGAAAATGCAATGAAGAATTTGCGATACGAGATGGACGCGGTGTTATTTAGAACGGCGATGTCGCCGGGTATCCGAGAGCAGCACGACGAATTTCCTATGATCGCAAATTGCGAGGGGAAGATGATTGTCGGGCAGTTTGGATCGTTTATCCATGGGTTTATTGAAGGCTATGACGGCACGATCGAGGACGGTGATATCTTTCTTACCAATGATCCCTATTCCTGTCGGGGCGCTATCAGCCACGCAAACGATTGGTTGTTGCTTATGCCCATTTTCAAAGAAGGTCGTTTGATCGCATGGGCTTCGATGTTTGGTCACATGACAGATATCGGTGGAAAGGTACCGGGTAGCCTGCCCACCGACGCGCGCCAGATTTTTGAAGAAGGTATTCTGGTTCCACCGACGAAGATCTATCGTAACCATGAACTGCAGGAAGATATCTTAAATATCATCTTGCATAACTGTCGTTTACCTCATTGGAATCGCAGCGACTTTAACGCGATTATAGCGGCCTGCCGACTCGCATCGAAGCGGTGCAATGAATTATCCGAGCGCTTTGGAGACGATGAGTTTTATTCTGCGTTGGATGAACTGTTGGAACGTAATAAGCGAGCTATGGGTCAGCTAATAGCCAATACCATTCCCGATACAAAGCAATATTTTGAGGATTATGTTTGTGATGACGGTATGGGAATGGGGCCTTATAAGATCGCCTGCAGTATGTGGCGTGAGGGTGATAAGGTCGTGTTTGATTTTGCAGGGACAGATCCGCAATCGGTCGGCTCGATCAACTTCTATCTCAACGAAGAAATGTTCAAGATGTTCGCTGGCGTGTTCATGATCATGGTGTTTGATCCACAGATTATGTTTAACGACGGCTTTTATGACTTGATGGAAGTGCGGATCCCACAGGGCTGTTTGTTAAAGCCGAACTATCCGGCTGCGCTCTCGTGTCGTACCCATGCCTTGGGTCGGATATTCGATGTCTTAAGTGGACTACTCGGCCAAGGAAATCCAGATTTTCTTTGTGCTGCCGGTTTTTCCGATAGCCCGCACTTTATGTATTCTGGGTACACCCGTGAGGGCGAGTGGTATCAGCTCTATCAAATCGGATTCGGCGGCGTACCAGGCCGGCCTGCGGGTGACGGTCCCGACGGGCATTCACTGTGGCCAAGTTTTACTAATGTACCGAATGAATTTCTGGAATGTAACTTTCCACTGCGGATCGAAAATTATGTGACCTTGCCGGACACTGGTGGACCTGGCAAACACCGTGGTGGCAATGCGCTGAGGATTAGCTACGGTTTTTTGGAAGATGGTGAGATATCGGTCCACGATGACCGCTGGCTCACCTATCCCTGGGGAGTTAATGGGGGTCTGCCGGGCCGCCGTAGTCGCAAGATCTTGGTTCGCGCTGACGGTACCGAAGAACTCCTTCATTCTAAGCGCGATCGGATCAAAGTGTTGGCGGGAGATGTTTTGAATTTCGATACCTGGGGCGGTGGTGGCTGGGGTAGACCGTACGAACGCGATCCGCTAGTTGTGGCAAAGGATGTCGACCGCGGGCTTGTTACAATTGAAGGAGCACGACGCTACGGTGTTGTAATGATCGATGCGGTTTCGATTGATGAGGATGCTACGGATAGACTCCGGATGGAAATGCGTGCGGTAGGTGAAGATCGGGAAGAGATATTTAATCGGGGCGGTACGATTGAACAACTTAAGGCGCTATGTCTAGAACAAACAGGACTGGAGCCGCCAGGAAAGCCGAAGTTTCAGATACGTAAAACGGGTTAGCTTAGTCGTCGACATCTAACCACTAAGAACACGGAGCAGCCAGAGAGTTAAAAAAATCAAGATTCTTGTAGAAGAATATTTTCTTCGTAGTTTAATTTTCAAGTAGAATCACAAGTGGTTCGGATAGATGTCATTACTAGAGGAGTGGAGTATGAGTGATCGATACGATAGTGCCGGGTATGGCGATCTAAACGTCGGCTTTGGTGAACGGCCTGCGGTTGTCACCGTAGATTTCCAGTTGGCATTTACCGATCCGCAATATTCCACCGGGCAATCGCCGCATGTGCACACGGCAGTAGAGAATACTGCGACTTTGCTGAAGCACGCGCGAGCAAAAGGTTTGCCGGTGGCTTCTTGCAATGTTGGTTGGTGTGGTCCGGACGACATGGGACACTGGAAAGTGCGATCCTTATATGACGGTAAATTTTTTATTGGTCATGAGTCTATGGCGCTCGATCCGCGGATCTACGAGCCGGGGTATGACGTAGCATTTACGAAGTCAGCGCCGTCTATATTCTTCCAAACACCATTAGTACCGTTTTTAACCAAGCAATGTGTTGATACGGTTATTATTACTGGTTGTACGACGAGTGGGTGTGTTCGTGCTTCAATCAACGATTGCTTTTCCTACGGTTTCCGTACGATTGTTCCCGAAGAGTGTGTCGGCGACATGGAGAAGGGTCCGCACGATGATAATTTGCGGGATGTAGGCCGCCGCTATGCAGACGTAATGAAGATACAAGATGTAATCAAGTATATTGATGACATAGAGCCAAATACGGAGCCGCTCTTGACGGCCGCTGCTGCGCCTTGAGGCTCGAGGGATCTGAGCCACTGATATTTGGGTAAGAAGACTATCGACAACTGATCGGACAAGAAAATATTATCCTTACCTTTCGACCAGAGGTTTTTTATTCTGTGGCCTAGTCGCTCCGTTTGTAGTTCACATTTTTTTCGATTTCTTCGCTGATTCTCTAACGCCGCCTGAGTTGCGGGTTGAAAGGAAAAGACAGTGCCGATCGCCAATATTAATAACCACCAAATGTACTACGAGATTCACGGGGAGGGAGAGCCGGCGATTTGTATCGGTGGTTGGGGCACTTTTTGTCATGGTAGTGAGCATCACCTCGCACGGGGCCTAACAGACGAATATGCCGTGTTATGTATAGATTATCGGGGTGTGTGTGATTCGGCAGACGACTTATCAATTGAGCCGACGATCGAACTGCACGCCGCTGATGTTATCGGCTTGTTCGATTACCTAGGATGGACGGATGTGCGGTTTATTGGCCTCGTTGGGATGGGTGCTTGTATCGCCCAGCGGGTATCGTTGATGCGGCCAGACCTGGTGCGTTGTATGGTCAACATGGGTTGCTGGGTTAAAATGGATCCTTTATTGCAGGATCAACTTGAAATGTTTGTCACCGTTCATCGGGAGGCCGGTTTCCTTGAATTTCAGCGGTTAGTTGTCATGCAGTCATTTTTGCCAGATTACTACAATGCGAATCGGGATAAGCTGCTTGGGTATGATGGTGGATGGAAAGAGTTGGCTAATAATTTCGAGACTCATCGACGTTTGGTGCAAGCTTGCATCGGACATGATACATCGTCCGAGCTACACAGGATTACGACACCGACGCTGGTGTTGCACGCAGGCAAAGATATGATAACCGGCCCTCGCAGCACTGAGCCGCTGGAGCACGGTCTGCCCAACGCTACTGGGGTGATGATGGAAGATGTTGCACATGTAGTCGCTGGCCGTGAGCAAAAGAAACGGTTTTGCGATATTCTGTTACCGTTTTTGGCTAACAATTAGCGGTTTTTCGATTCAGACTAGTGCAGCGCTGTACCTAAAGTACTTGCTCAAACGTTTCTAGGTTCGGGTGGGCGAGGTAGGTTCCCTTAGGTGCACTTCTTTGGGCGTGTGCGCGGCGAAAATGGGCAGATTCGGTCCAGGTAACGAAGGCGGCGCGAGTTTCCCAGACGGTATGACTAGAGTAAAGAACGTAGTCGTCGCCGTCTGGTACTTCAACGAACCCGCCTTTTAGTAAGGCAAACGATTCAAAGCCTGGAACTTCTAGCAGGTAGCTGTCGCGTTCTCGCCAGATCTTTTCGAACCCTTCCTCAAACCCCGGCGCTATTTTGAACCGATTCATCGCAATAAACATCATATTACTCCTAGAGTGTAGATTAGCTATTAGTATAATTTTCTTGCGATTGCCTCGATTTTCTCTAACAATCGATCGATCTCACGCCGCGTGTTATACATTGATATACCGACTCGTAATAGGCCGCCACGATCGACGAGCCCTAGTACTTCAAGCACCTTAATGGCGTAGAAGTGACCGTGCCATACCTGTAGTCCGCTTCTAGCAAGTGTCTGGGCTATCTGCTCCGGGTCTTGGTCGTTGATAGTGATCGATACGGTTGGCGCGCGCGGGCTCGCATCGAATCCTGGCCCCCAGACGTTAACGCCGGATATATCCTTGACTGAGTTGTAATAGTATTGTGCGAGGTCTGTCTCGTAGTGATGCAGGGCATCCATTGAAGACACAAGACGTTCGCGGCGTGATTTCCCAAAGCCCCACTTTTCAATGTATTCGATAGCTGCCGTAACACCTGAAAGTGCGGCGTGGTTTAGCGTTCCGGTCTCAATTCTGTATGGCGCGATCGCTTTTTGCGTGCGTAGGTAATCCGGTTCGATCTGGTTGAGCAGGCCGCTGCGCGAATACAAAATTCCAACATGGGGTCCATAAAATTTGTAAGCCGAACACAAAAGAAAATCGACGCCCAAAGCCAAAACGTCCAGCGGGAAGTGGGCAGCATAATGCACAGCATCGACGACGAGGTATGCGCCGACGTCTGTGCAGAGTGTTCGTACTTGGTTCACTGCGGTTACCGTGCCGATTGAATTGGATGCCATGCCCAGCGCTACGATCCGAGTTCGTGCATTAATGTTGTCGATTAGGCTATTCAAATCTAGACGTCCGTCACGATTGAGCCTTACCTCACGGACTACTAATCCTTGTTCTGTTAGGTTCAGCCAGGGCCCGCGATTGGCCTCGTGGTCGAGTTGAGTGATGACGACCTCATCACCTGGATTCATCCCTCTCCCCAAAGCGCGACTTAGAGCAAAGTTTAGTGTTGTCATATTCGCACCGAATGAAATATCCGCTCCGCTATCCGCGCCGATAAAATCCGCAACCGCAGTCCTTGCGGCGGCGACTGCCGCAGTGACATCGACCGACGTTTGGAAACACCCATCAAAGTTTGCGTTGCGTTCTATATAGCTATCGCGGATGGCTGAGAGTACTGATTCAGGCACCTGAGTTCCTCCCGGGCCATCTAGAAACGCAACCGGATGACCGTTGATAGAACGTGTGAGTGCGGGGAAATCCGTGCAGGCTTTCAAACTCTCTATTTCGGTGTAGGCCATGAGATTAATCCTAGGATTGTCTTTGGGTCTGCGCATGCACCCACGCTCTACTGCAACAGACGATTGTGCTTTAATTAATTCCATGATGCGATGGTCAGGCTACTGAGCGCAAGTATGACAGGCAATTGGCGCAACCCGCGCGGGTCTTTATACTGACCTACTTGTCGACCTGGGATGTTAGGGGGGAACATGACAATCCAAGATGGTAGTGTTGGACAGCTTGATTTCGTAGAACGTTACGGCTTGTGGTCCGAGGAGCAGGCAGCTGCGGCCGAACGATTGAAATCGGAGATTGAGCAGCACGATATCCGGACCATACGGATTGCCTGGGGAGATCAACATGGTGTTGTGCGCGGCAAGAACGTTATGGCGCACGATTTTCTGTTAGCACTAAAAAATGGTGTTGATTTCCAAACGGCAACTCTGTTCATGGATACCACGAATAACTTTATTGCTACGATATTCAGTAGCGATGCCGGACTTGGGATGAATGCTTTGGCGGGGGGGCCAGACGCAATTCTAGTGCCGGACCCGATGACTTTTCGTTTATTACCATGGGCTCCACGTACCGGGTGGGTGTTATCAGAAATGTATCTCGCAAGTGGTGAGCCAATGCCCTTTGATACGCGTCATGTAATGAAACGGCAGCTCAACGCTCTAAGTGATCTCGGTTACGACTACATTAGCGGATTGGAAGTTGAGTTCTATATAACCAAGTTAGAGGACGCGAAATTGTTACCGGAACAATCGGGTTGGCCGCCTGATCCCCCAGAGGTGAGTACGATCGCCCATGGTTTCCAGTACCTTACGGAGGCTCGGCAGGACGAAATTGACCCAATTCTACAAAAGCTACACGATGACCTTGAGTTACTGGGTTTGCCGCTCAGGACGATGGAAGACGAATGGGGTCCGGGACAATGCGAGTTTACCTTCGATCCGGTCCGTGGGATTGCTGGCGCTGATAATATGCTGATGTTTCGCAACGCGACGAAACAAATCTGTCGTCGGAATGGTTATCATGCGACGTTCATGACACGGCCAGCGCTACCTAACTTTTTCTCTAGCGGTTGGCATCTGCATCAATCGATCTGTGACTCGCATGGTGAGCAGAACTTATTCGCCAACCTCGAAACAAACAACCATTCGTTGTCCGAGATCGGGCGGCAATTTGTCGGCGGAATACTCGAGCACGCGGTACCATCGTCGGTGTTCGTCACCCCAACGATCAACGGCTATAAACGATTTATTCCGAATTCCTTCGCCCCTGATCGCATTACCTGGGCGCGCGAAAACAGGGCCGCGATGATTCGAGTCTTGGGTGGTCCAGGAGACTACGCAACACATATCGAGAATCGAGCCGGGGAGCCTTCTGCCAACCCTTATCTCTATATGGCCTCGCAGATTGCTAGCGGGCTTGATGGCATAGAACGCCGTCTTGATCCAGGTTTACCCGAGACCGCCCCATACGAATCCGATAAACCAAAGCTTCCGGCAAGCCTAATGGAAGCCGTAGCATCATTGGCGAAAAGTAAATTCTATCGACAGCGATTTGGTGATCCTTTTATAGACTATATACTCGCGGTTAAACAATGTGAGATTGATCGATTTTTAAAACATGTTACCGATTGGGAACAGCGTGAATATTTTGAGGTTTATTGAACGGTCACAACTGATAGATATTTTGTGGTTCGGAGCTATTGATTGGAGGCAATATGAGTTGGCGTGGTGAAAAGTTCGGTGCCCTTAATGCCGAAGAGATGGATGAGTTTCTGAAATTGCCCTGGATAGCGCGACTAGCCTGCCTGAAATCGGATGGTGCGCCGTACGTCGTGCCAACGTGGTACCACTGGGATGGTGAGGCTTTTTGGGTGATTCCGCGCGCGCGTTCTGAATGGGCGCGGTATATGGCTGACGATCCTCGGGTTTCTATTGTCGTCGATGAGCCTGAGCCGCCGATTCGCAAGGTATTGTGTGAGGGAAAAGCGATCGTGGTTGAAGAGCCCGTTGGACCGTATTTAGATAATGGCGAGAAGTCGCTCTGGAATACGCTCGGTGAAGAACATACAGGCCCACGCTATTTAGGTGAGAAGGCTGCTGAATATCGTGGCTCTGTAAACGTAGAGCCGTGTTGGACATTTAAGATCGTGCCAGAAAAGCTTACAACCTGGCAAGGCTTCGGTTGGCATAAACGCTATTTTCATGAAGAGCTTCACGAACGAGCTGGGGCCGAGAGCCAAGGATGAGTGGTCTTTTGGCCGAAGGTGAGTGGCGTCCCGTTTCGGTAGAACGGGAGCATGGAAAGTCGCCTTTTTTTCTTACTTGTGACCACGCGTCAAACCATATTCCGATATCGCTAGACGCGCTTGGCTTGGATTCATCCAATTTGCAACGCCATATAGCTTGGGACATTGGTGCGGCTGGGCTATCTCGGCGTCTAGCTGATCAGCTAGACGCGACTTTGGTCATGCAAAATTATTCGCGTTTAGTAATTGACTGTAATCGGCCGCGTGACAGTGAGCAACTGATCCCAGCCAAGAGTGAACGTACCGTTATTCCGGGAAATCAAAACTTAAGCGAACTGGAGCGCGAACAACGGTTTAGTGAAATCTTTTTTCCGTACCATGAGATGATAGCTGGTTTGCTCGATCGTCGTGAAGATAAACAACCGACGATATTTGTAGCAGTTCACAGTTTCACCCCGGTGTATTTGGGTGAAGCGCGACCGTGGCACGTTGGCATACTTTTCAATGACGACCGCCGTATAGGGGATCAAATGTTAAAGCTCCTGCGTGACGACAGTGATTTGTGTGTGGGGGAGAACGAACCCTATCGCCTTGACAACAATGACTACGGGATTCCACTCCACGGTGAGGGGCGCGGGATACCTCACGTTTTGATTGAGGTCCGGCAAGATCTGATTGCCTCAGAGGTCGGACAGGATGAATGGGCCTCGAGGTTGGCACGTACCCTTAAGAAGTCGCTGCAAGCGGTGTAGTAGCTTTTTGCCACCAGCCAGCGAGTCTGTTTGCTATAGTGGGTGATATCAAATCAATCAGCGGGTGATATCATGAGTAATAGTCCTTTTGCAGCAGTATTAGCCGACGAGGATTCGGTGCGGGGAGTGATAGGAACCCCGATGGAATTAGCAGCTAAGAAGGCGCTTCCAAGGCTCGATAAATATTGTCGTGAGTTAGTCCGGCGCTCTCCCTTTTTAACTATAGGCACGGCGAGTGCCAATGGTAAGGCTGATGTGTCGCCGAGAGGCGATAAACCCGGCTTCGTACTGGTCTTGGACGACAACACTATTTTTATCCCGGAACGCCCCGGAAACAATCGAGTTGATACGTTGATCAATATTACCGAGAATCCGAATGTCGGTCTTCTGTTCCTGGTTCCAGGGTACGATGAGACCTTACGTGTGAACGGCCGTGCTACGGTCGTTAAAGATCCTGCACTGCTTGAGCGTTGTGCTGTAAAAGGAAAGATCCCAAAGGTAGGTGTTTTGGTCGCAGTTGAAGAGGCGTACTTGCATTGCGCGAAGGCGTTTCGCCGATCGAAGCTCTGGGATCCAGAAAGTCGTCAAGATCGTAGTGAAATGCCTTCTCTCGGGAAGATGATTCTTGATCAAACGGCTGATGCAGGTAATCCGCCTGCGGAGGACGAGGTGAAGAGCGCGGACGAATATATCGAAGACAATTACCGCAACGAGCTTTATTAGCCTAGTCTATTAATTTTGGTTGTTACATGTCGTAAGGTTTCGTGACTTACTTTGGTGCGGTAAATCTCCTCAATAATGCGATGGTTAAATCGAGATTAAAAATAAACGTCAATAAACTGCAAAAAAAGCTCCGTCGGAATGTCGGCCGGGCAATCGCCGATTTTTCCATGATTGAGGCGGGGGACAAACTCATGGTTTGCCTATCAGGTGGGAAAGACTCCTACACAATGCTAGATCTATTACTTAGTTTAAAGAGGAAGGCCCCAGTCAGTTTTGATCTGATCGCTGTTAACCTTGACCAAAAGCAACCCGGATTCCCGCAGCATGTACTGCCAAAGTATCTCGACGACCTTGGTATTGAATATCATATAATCGAGCAAGACACGTATAGCGTTGTAAAGCGGGTAGTAGCCAAAGGTAAGACAATGTGTAGTGCTTGCTCTCGCTTTCGACGTGGAATATTGTATACATTCGCCGAAAAACATGGCGTTAACAAAATAGCCCTTGGGCACCACCGAGACGATATCATTGAAACATTTTTTTTGAACATGTTTTTCGGATCTCGGTTAAAAGCAATGCCACCGAAGTTACGTAGTGATGACGGTAAGAATGTCGTCATACGACCACTCGCTTATTGCAGCGAGGCAGATATAGAGAATTACTCAATTTTCCGAAACTACCCGATCATTCCGTGCAACCTATGCGGTAATCAAAAACATTTACAGCGCGTTCAAATCAAAAAGATGTTGACTAGGTGGGAGTTAGAGCATCCGGGACGTTTAGAAAATATTTTCCGGAGTCTGCAATCAGTTTCACCGTCGCATTTAGCAGATACGGAGTTGTTCGATTTCCGAGGACTGTCAGGTGGTTCTAAAGTTGATTATTTTGGTGTGAGCGACTGGTTGTTAGACTCGAAGTGTAAAGCATCCTAGCCCAGATCGGGCTACAGCATCACATTATTTTAGAGTAGCCGTTCTCCACTTGCCATGACAAAAGACTGTCGCATGTGCGATTTAGACGCTGATGAACGTGAAGCAGCACTGAGCGCCGTTCAGTAGCTAAGGAAAGAGGGGCATCGCCTATGAGGTTTTTAACATTTCTTTTAGTGACGATAAGGTATTTGTACCGACAAGACGGCCGCTTGCGCTAGTGTCGTTTTCTCCCACCCAGGCTAGGTCGTCTTTCGGGAGCTCGGCAATGAAGCGACTAGGTTCGCAACGTTCGATCTGTCCGTATCGACGCCGTGAGCGTGCAAACGATAACGCTAAAGAAAGTTGCGCACGGGTAATCCCGACATAAGCGACCCGACGTTCTTCCTCTATCGCTTCGGTTTCAGTACTAGATTTGTGTGGCAGGATATTTTCTTCAAATCCAGCGAGAAACACATGCGGGAATTCTAAACCTTTGGCAGCATGCAGTGTCATCAGAGCGACGTTGTCACCAGTTTCATCTTCTTCTTGGCGATCGACGATATCGAATAGGGTGAGAGCAGCAACAACGTCGGGAAGTGATTTTGGTACATCGTTAGATTGAATTCTCCTAATCCAGTTTACTAATTCATCAATATTATCGGTCCGCTTTTTAGCGTCGTCCTCGGATTTGCTGGTTTTACGAATCCAGTCCTGATAATCAATATCTTTAATCAGGCGGTCAGCAAGAGTCGCCGGTGCTTCGTATTCGGCGAGTTTCTGTAGTCCCGTGATCCAAGAAAAGAACTCAGCAAGATGTTTTGAGGATTGAATCGAGAGGTCTGAGTGGAAAGTCGGAGCGCAACCGGCGGAAACTAACCGTAAACCCAGTTTCCCAGCGCCGGAGATAAGTTTTTGGACCGTATTTGTGCCGATGCCGCGTCGAGGTGTATTAATAATCCTTAGCAGTGCACTGTCGTCATCTGGGTTTGCGATAACGCGTAGGTAGCATATCAGATCTTTTATCTCGGTATAGTCGAAGAACGAGTGTCCACCGGAAAGTACATACGGGATTTCACGTGCGCGAAATGCACTTTCAAATAAACGTGCTTGATGGTTATTACGAATTAATACAGCGTAGTCATTAAATTTGTGACCCTTTACCATCCGCGCGTGTAAAATCTTATTAGCGATAAAGTCGACTTCGTCATGTTCATCTTTGGCTGCGTTGACTAGAATTTTCTTGCCGTGACCGCGTTCACTCCAAAGCCTTTTGGAAAAAGCATGAGGGTTGTTTGAAATTAAGTGGTTAGCGGCGTTCAAAATCGTCCCAACTGATCGGTAATTTTGCTCGAGTTTTACGACTTTGAGCTTAGGAAAATCCGTCTGTAATGTAACCAAGTTTTCAGGTCTTGCACCACGCCAAGCGTAGATCGACTGATCGTCGTCCCCAACTACGGTGAACATACCTTCCTCTCCAACTAGTAAGCGAATGAACTCGTATTGTGAGAGGTTCGTATCTTGGTACTCGTCTACTAGGAGATAACGGATCTCATTTTGCCAAAAAGTTCGGGCAACCGAATCTGTCTGTAGTAGCATAACTGGCCGCATAATTAGGTCGTCGAAGTCGACTGCATTATAGATCTTGAGGGTCTTGTCATACTGGGTGTAGCATTCAGCCGCAATTCGGGTTATAGAATCCGCTCCATCTAATGTTAGGGTTTGTGGTGTCAGAAGTGATGATTTGAACCCAGAGATCTTAGCTTGGATCGCACGGATCTCCGGCATGTCGTCGGCTGTCGATCTTCGTAGGATATCCGCAATTAGGTTTTCGCAGTCTTTGCTGTCCACGATTGAGAATCCAGGACGGTACTGGAGTTTGTTGAATTCGTGCCGGAATACCCGCAACCCGAGAGTGTGAAATGTCGAGATCCAAGGCTTAGAATCGATTTGTTTTCGCTTTAGCCGACTGCGCATTTCGTTTGCTGCTTTGTTAGTGAAAGTTATCGCAGCGATCTGTTCGGGCTCGAGGACAGCTCGCTTTATCAGAGATGAGATTTTTTCGGTAATTACGCTAGTTTTACCACTCCCCGCGCCCGCAAGGACAAGAAGTGGGCCGTCTATGTAGCGGACTGCGTCGCGTTGACGGGAATTTAATGTTGTCACATAGATCTCTATTAAATTAGGTCAGAATCGCAAAGTATTAGAGAGTACCCTGTCCTGTCCAAAGGTTTTAAAATAATATGGTTGGATTCTAACGCGCTTGTATGAAAATGTGGGATTGTGTTTCGGATGGGTACCCATTTCAGTCGTAGGAAAACGGGTACAGATATCCGCAACTCAAGGCATGGCACGTTTACTTGGCGAGAGATTTGTTGTGCCAGCTGAGCGTGGTGGGTGACGGAGCGAACGTGAAGGTGTGGAGCGACGCGGTATGTTGGCCTTACCAAAAGTAATCGTCCGTAGAAACAAGAAATAGATTTAGGGGGACCATTGGATAAACGCGAGAATATGTTCCCGGCTGAACAACCTTTTGTTGACATAAAACTTGGTGAAACATCTATCCGGCTCCTTGGTACTGCACATGTCTCGCGTATTAGTGCGGAAGCGGTTGAACACGAAATTTCCACGGGTAAGTGGGAGGTAGTTGCGATCGAACTGTGTGATAGTCGTTACAGGGCCTTTGAAGAACCAGAGGCTTTGCAGAGGATGGATCTGTTCCAGGTGATAAAAACTGGTCGAGCGCCGATGGTGAGTGCAATGCTGGCTATCGGCGCATTTCAGCAGCGAATAGCAGACCAATTTGGTATAGAACCGGGTGCCGAAATGCGCGTTGCGATAGATAAAGCGCGGGACAAAGGTTGTCTGCTTGAATTAATCGATCGAGAAATTGGTACGACACTGAAACGCGTTTACCGAAACATTCCGTGGTGGCGGCGCGTCTATTTGTTTTCGGGTCTGATTACGAGCGTCGTAATGGACGAGGACATCGATGAGGAAGCTGTTGAGAAGCTTAAACAGGGGGATTTACTGGAGACTACGTTGGTCCAGTTTTCAGAAACCGCCTCTGAAATCTACGAGCCATTGATTGCTGAACGTGATCAATTTATGGCGGCGAAACTTAGGCAACTAGCGGCCGGTAAGCCTCGGCGTATACTTGCGGTCGTTGGGGCTGGTCATCTAAAAGGGTTAGAAGCTAGTTTGCTTATTAATGATAGTGACCCCGGTGAAATTATCGATGAACTTGCTCAGATCCCTGCAGGCCGCAAGTGGGTCAAGTGGATTCCAGGGCTAATTGTGGCTTTTGTAGTCGTCGGATTCGCAATTGGATTTCAACGTAGTCCGGCGCTAGGCTGGACGCTTGTTGTCGAATGGGTTGTTATAAATGGCGGATTATCTGCATTGGGGGCGGGGATTGCTGGGGGCCACGTATTTACCGTTGTCAGCGCCTTTGTCGCAGCACCTATAACCTCACTCAATCCAACGATTGGGGCAGGTTTCGTTACAGCATTGGTGGAAAGCTATATTCGCAAACCCACTGTTGGGGATTTTTCGACTTTACGTCGCGATACATCGAGCTTTCGTGGTTGGCGTCATAACCGTGTCGCCCGAACATTGCTTGTATTTGTATTTTCCACGATCGGTTCGGCAGTGGGGACCTACTTAGCAGGGTTTCGTATCGGTCAGCACCTTTTTAGCTGAATCTCAATGGTGAAATATGTTGCCGATAACGTCGTAAGCAAAGTGCACTAAAGATAAGCACTTGCACACCAATGATGACTATGGATGGGATCGGCTGATCCCATATTGGCGGGCGGAGCAGCCAGCTCAGTTTTTGTAGGCCCATAGATTCAAGAATACTTGGTAGTGCCCAATACAAAAGCGCGAGAAGTATTACTGTCGAGGATTCTACACTCCTACTCGTTCCCCTATAGGTAAAATAAAACAACACGGTGAGGTCACGTATCGCGTATAACCATATCGCGATAGCTCCTAACCTTACATTTTCGATTCGTAGTGAGGAATACTCAGGCGCAAAATGCATAGCAACGCAAACGAGCATGCACAGTGCAGCCACGGCTAAGGACGCCATCCAGATCGGAACGTCTTCAAAAAGCTCTCGGTGTGTCTTATTCCTGACGTAGGTTTTAAGGCGTCGAAACGTCAGAGGATCGCGATATAGCGCGAATGCAGAAAGATAGGTCGCGCCAATAGATACGACCAACCCTATTGCCGCCGCTAGTCCGATTGCCCGTGGGAGTGGGCAGTCGGCCGGGATATATGCGCCGGTAAAATAGATAGTTAGGTATAGCACAAAACCGATCCACGCCCATGGCTTTGTAGCGATTGCAAGTTCCATGCACATTAATCGATAGGCACCAACGGAGTTCCACACAGCCAATGCGAACACCGAAGCGGTGAGAAAGTTAGTATGGTTATAGGACGTTCCATACCACAGAATTTCATCGGTAGATTTGTAGTAAATGGAAAAATAAGCGTACAGCAAAGCTAGAATGCCAACGGTAGCCCAGCTCGTCAGTGTACTTTTCCCATGTTTGTCGACATGGGTACCTACCAGTGCACCGATAAGGCTTAGGGATTGAACGAGGATTCCCGCGGCAACACAGGTTGCGATTATCTCCATCCGCTCGAAGACGGTCGCTCCTTGCCGCCCGAAGAAATAAACGCAAAGTGAAATACTCCCTGCGAACCAAGGTATTACTGTCGCGCCGGCTAGCTTGCCCCACGTCATCGACCAGGGGCTTAATGCAGACATGCGCTGTGCATCCCAGGTTCGCGCGCGAAGTTCATCGAGTAAAGATTCTCCCGCCCGGTGACTGCCCCACACCATTGTCGTCAACACGAAGATAACAAGGCCTACATTAGCGGCAAGGTTTCCAGAGCCGTTTGGATTGAACAGACTGACCAGCGTGAATACTCCTGTGAGAACGCCACCAACCAAAATAAACCTATGTGTATTACACTCGAGGAGAAGATTGCGCCGCAATTCAGGGTTTAAGATCATTTGGTTTGTCGTTGCCTTATACTATCCAGGTACGAGCGCTGTAGGTCTTGTTCAACAGTCGAAAAATTTACGACCGCCGCATCGGCTGCGACCAGCGTAGCGAGTAATCGCTGCTGTGTATGGTTGCCACCCGATACCTCGCAGATTATCCGAGCACCATCAGTGTTAACCGAGTGGACCTCGGGTCTTGTCGAAAGCATTTCGGCGATTGCGGGGTTGGCTGTGAGAAGTTCAATTGATATATGCCGGCGACTCTCGGTCTGTTTTCCTAGCAGTCGTTGTTCGATGATCTGACCATCACGTAGCATGAGCATCTCGGTTGCATAAGCTCCAAGCTCTGCCAGAATGTGAGACGACACTAGAGAAGTCATGCCAGATACCTTTAGGATTTTGATTAGTTCCGCTAAATCATGGCGTGCCTCTGGATCGAGGCCAGAGGCGGGCTCGTCGAGTATTAAAACACGAGGCTCATGTATTATTGCCTGGCCTATCGCGACCCTCTGACGCAGACCACGTGATAACCCGCCAACCCTTTGCGTGAGGCGATCCGTTAGGTTAAGTCGCTCTGCGGTTTGGGTTACGGAGATGTCAATTTGGTTTTTCACACCATTGGCTTCGGCAGCATAACGTAGGCATTGCCTAACCTGCAGTTCGTCGTATAAGCCAAAAGTGTCTGCAAGATACCCAATTGTCTTATGCGAACGTCGCGGGTCTTTGATGACATCTATGCCGGCAACAAAAATGTCGCCAGATAATGGCCGCTCGAGGCCGCATAAACAACGCATTAACGTTGTTTTCCCGGCACCGTTTGGCCCGACTAAGGCGGTAACGCTATCAGTTTCGATTGAAAAACTAACGTCGTCGATTGCACGATGGCCAGGATATTCAAAGATTAGATTGCGAACTTCGATCATGATATTTGACGAATACGCTAGCAGTTATAGGGTTTTAATAAGCTCTATTTTCAGCCGTATGTCAGCGTTCTGTTTGGCGCCCAATGGAGAGATTATACTAATTCATTCAAAGTGCGCAGAGGGATGAAATTCCTTTGCTTATAATTATAGAGATTTCGTTTTTATCGCAATGAAACCTTGGCTTACTATTTTGTTCCGCGCCGACGTTGTGCTGCGTTCACTAACAGTGGCCGTAATCGTCGGTACGTTACTTGTACTAATAAATTATTGGGATAGGTTGTATCCTTATTCTCTTGATTTCAATGCGTGGATAAAGATCGCTCTGACCTATTGTGTTCCATACTGCGTTTCAAGCTATGCTTCTGTGAGCGCAATAATGGAGCAATCCAGAAAATGAATACATCGACCGCCGATCATAAAGTTGTTCATTATGGTGGTTGTCACTGTGGAGCAGTCCAGTTCGAGTTCCTGGCACCTCCAAATATTACAGTAATTGATTGTAATTGTAGCGTTTGCTCTATGAGCGGATTCCTGCATCTGATTGTAGATGCTAACGATTTTTCTCTCTTATCTGGCGATAAAATCCTAACTAGCTACACGTTTAATACACAAACCGCGCAACATCTATTTTGTTCTAGTTGCGGGATAAAATCCTTTTATATCCCACGATCTCACCCAAACGCTTACAGTGTCAATGCGAGATGCGTGAAGCGCGGCAGCGTTACGCGGATGAATATCGAAGCCTTTGATGGGGTAAATTGGGAAGAATCAATTGTCGGTCTTCGATCATAATGGGAAGGCTCCGTCCAACGTCGCTTTGAGAGTTTTTATTTAATCATGTATTTAGCTAGGAAGATCGGTGGGTTCTAGAAGGTTTGAACGGATTGTCCGAACATTGTCTCGTCGACAAATAGATCTCACCATTGCGATGGAGAATGTGCATAAAACTAGGAACCTTGGCGCCGTGGCAAGGACTTGTGATGGTGCGGGAATCGGTGAAATCCATGCCATCTCGACGGATCCAACGGCCGTTAAATTAGATCATAAGGCTGCCTGTGGTACGGAAAAGTGGATCACTGTTCGACAACATTTGACGATTGCAGCTGCCTATTCGGCGTTCCGTAACCGAGGATTTAGGATTTTGGCGACGACCGTGGGGCCTGGAACCGTCGACTTTAGAGCAATAGATTACACTTTGCCGTCGGTCATTGTGGTTGGGTCAGAATTGGACGGCTTATCTGCCGAAGCGCTGGGTGCTGCAGACGTACGCCTCCATGTCCCGCTGATGGGAATGGTTGAATCACTCAACGTATCGGTGGCAAGCGGCATTATTCTGTATGAG
>DPMX01000084.1:5980-6891 GCA_003540955.1 Gammaproteobacteria bacterium | reverse complement strand
CCCGAGGCTGTTGAACCTACATTGCCGCCAAGCCTCGTAAATCACGATTGCAACGACATTAGATAAATTCAAACTGCGGCTAGTTAGGGTCATCGGCACTCGCAGTAGGCGGCCTGGCAGATAGGAATCACGTATCTCGGTTGGTAGTCCGCGTGTTTCTGGCCCAAATAAGAACACATCTCCCGGCTGAAAACGTGCCTCGTAAAAGTCGTATGTAGCATGTGTTGACAGAGCGAATACGCGCTTTTTGGCTGTTGCTTCCGAGAAATGTGTGTAATTCGTATAAGTGTTTATTGAAGCATACTGATGGTAGTCGAGCCCAGCTCGTTTCAATTCACGCGCGTCTAGTGAGAAACCGAGTGGCTCAATTAGGTGCAGTACTGATCCGGTATTCGCGCAAAGGCGTATAATGTTTCCCGTGTTCGGTGGAATTTCGGGTTCGAATAGTGCGACTTGGAACATATAGACAACTGGTTTCCGTTTAGAGCGTGGTGAAACTCAAGCCGCAGCGAGGTGCCGAGCTTACTACTGACTTTTGCGGGTTGGAACTTAATTCACCGTTAGTATTGTTGTCAGGCTGCGTTGGGTTCGGTCAAGAATACACGCGGGTCGAGGGGTTTTCCAATGCCGACGTTGGCGCTGTTTGTCTTAAAGGAACGACGCTTGAACCGCGACTCGGGAACCCTGCGCACCGAATAGCGGAAACTCCTGGTGGAATGTTGAACGCCATTGGGCTCCAAAACCCTGGGGCTAGGGTAGTAGTGGATAAATATCTCGCGCAGCTTGATTTTGATGAAACCCGATATATTGCAAACGTTTCTGGGTCGACTATTGAAGAATATGAGGAGGTGACACGAATTTTTGACGACTCGCCAATCGACGCGGTCGAAATAAATATTTCATGTCCTAAT
>DPMX01000084.1:0-5690 GCA_003540955.1 Gammaproteobacteria bacterium | reverse complement strand
AATAAATATTTCATGTCCTAATGTTGAAAAAGGTGGCGTGCAGTTCGGAAATGATCCAGATATGTCCGCACAAGTTGTAGCCGCGTGTAGGCGGGCGACAACTAAACCGTTGATTACAAAACTTTCGCCAAATCAGACTGATATTGCACAGAATGCGCGGCAGTGCATAGAAGCTGGGACAGATGCATTCGCCGTCATCAACACCTTAACGGGAATGGCAGTTGATATAGACGCGCAGAAACCTGTGATTGGGAACAATCAAGGTGGCCTGTCCGGGCCAGCAATCAAACCAATTGCATTGCTGAAGGTTCAGCAAGTATACAAGGTGGCCCAAAAACATGGCATCCCGATCATTGGGCAGGGTGGGATAATGACGGCTAAAGACGCTATAGAGTTTATGCTTGTCGGTGCATCTGCCGTTGGCATCGGTACGGCATTGTTTTACGAACCATTAATTTGCCCGGTGATCAACCAAGGAATCGTCGATTACTTGACGCTTCATGGTAACACTAGGGTGGAAGAGATTGTGGGGTCGCTCGCCTTAAACTGATGATTTTCGAAGGCGCTTTAAAAATACGCTCATTTCTTTAGCCGCTTGTTTATCGCCATTTTCCTCGGCTACCTTAATGCCTTGTTCATAGGCGGCTATCGCAGAGGTGGTGTCGCCCTCTAGGCTTAGTGCTTTGCCGAGAACCTTCCATGCAGCCGTATATCGCGGATCGAGAGCAACTGCCCTTGATAAGTGGATCACCGCAGCCGCGGGATTATTCTTGATATACGCATTACCAAGACTGAATCTTAGTAACGCTGTGTCCGGACCCGCAACGAGCAAATCTTCGAGTTTATCGATACGTTGATCCCTCATGCGCGCCAAAATGCGGGTGTTAATAATACTAATAACGTAAATATTTCTAGCCGCCCAAGCACCATAGCGAATCCAAGTATCATTTTAGCGTTGCTTGGAAGTGCTCCGTAATGAGAACTAACTTCGCCGAGCCCGGGGCCAAGATTATTGAAGCAAGCGGCCACTGCGGAAAATGCAGTAATTTGATCTAGACCGGCCGCCATCACCGAAAGCAACAGTAGCGCAAAGACAGCTATGTACGTGACAAAAAACCCCCAGACCGCGTCAACGACGCGACCGCTTACCGGTCTTCCTCCCATTTTGATCGTGATAATTGCGCTCGGGTGCACAAGTCGTTGGATCTCTCGTCTCCCCTGCTTGTAGAGCAATAGAACACGGATCACTTTTATCCCACCGCCGGTAGAGCCAGCGCACGCGCCGATAAAACTAGAAAATATTAGCAGCACCGGTAAAAATCCCGGCCAGCTTTGGAAACTCGTTGTCGTGAAGCCGGTTGTCGTCCCAATAGATACCGCCTGGAAAATGCCCACTCGAAATGCTTGGATCCAATCGCCTTGGTAAAGCGTTAGACTTAAACCAATTCCGCATAACAAGCAGACAATAACGGTTACGGTTGCGTACAACTTAAATTCGGAATCAAAGATATAGTACTTAGCGTTACGATTACGCCATGCGAGAAAATGAAGAGAAAAATTAATTCCGGCTAAAAACATGAAAAATACAGCGACAGCTTCTATCAATGGGTTGTCGAAATACCCCAAGGATGAGTCATGGGTCGAAAAGCCACCAATCGCGACTGTGCTAAAACTGTGAGTGATCGCATCGAAAGGGCCCATGCCAGAGAGAAAATACGCGAGAGCACAAGCTAGAGTTAACCCGAGGTAGATGTACCACAATGCCTTGGCGGTTTCGGTAATGCGCGGCGTCAATTTCGCGTCTTTCATTGGGCCAGGAGTCTCTGCTCGATAAAGTTGCATGCCACCTACCCCAAGGATCGGAAGTATCGCGACCGCCAAAACGATAATACCCATGCCGCCTAGCCATTGAAGTAGCTGACGGTAGAAAAGAATAGAGGGCGGCAGATGATCGATACCGACGATTACTGTTGCTCCAGTGGTCGTTAAACCAGACAATGATTCGAATATCGCGTCTGGCAACGACATATTCAATTCATCGACAAGCATGAACGGTATCGACCCGATCGCCCCTAGCACGACCCAGAACATTACTACTATGATGAAACCATCGCGGAGTTTTATCTCTTCTTCTATCTTTCGCACCGGCCACCATAAGATTAAACCGGCAGAAAAAATTACTGCTATCGCTATAAAAAAGGCTTGGGTAGCACCATCGTCAAACCAATGGGCCAATAGAAGCGGAGGTACCAAAGCTAAACTGAATGTAGATAGTAATAGACCCAGGATTTTTTGGATCACTCTTAATCGCATGGAGAATTCCTGATCATTATCTGATGGCTAACCTACACGCTGGGGTACTTCGAGAGTGTAGTCTCATAGCTAGTATCGACACGTAGTAAGTTGCAAATCGGCGTTCCGTATAATCGTCAAGTTTTCGCAACCTTATTAGTGCGGCTCAAATAGCCTTGTCTTAAAACGCGCGGCCGGGATCAAAGAAAGGTGACGCCGACTTGAAACAAACGTTCCACATCCCGCACGTGGTGTTTGTTCGTGACGATCATGATTACGTGATCTTCGGCTGCAATCACCGTGTCATGATGCCCCATTATTACTTCATCACCGCGCACGAGCGCGCCAATAGTAGTGCCGGGGGGGAGATTAATGTCATCGAGTGTGCGACCGACAACTTGGCTAGAACTCTTATCCCCATGCGCAATTGCCTCGATTGCTTCCGCTGTACCGCGCCGCAATGCATGTACTTTAACGACGTCCCCGCGTCGTACATGAGCAAGCAAACTTCCAATGGTGGCTTGTTGTGGTGAAATCGCAATGTCAATTATGTCACGCTGCACAAGATCAACATAAGCAGCTCTGTTTATTAACGCCATTACCGTTTTGGCCCCCAGTCTCCTAGCCAGCATTGATGAGATGATGTTAGCTTCGTCTGCATTCGTAAGCGCACAGAAGACGTCGGTTTGCTCGATATTTTCTTCAACTAATAGCTCTTCATCAGCCGCATCGCCAAGTAACACATAAGCCTGTTTAAGTTCTTCGGAGATGCTGAGTGCTCGCTCTGGGTTGCTCTCAATAAGTTTAATATTGCACTGATCTTCAAGCGCTAGTGCTAGACGTTTCCCGATATTTCCACCACCTGCAACTATGACGCGCTTGTTTGGTGCATCCAGCCGTTGAAACTCGCTTATTACTGCGCGGATGTGCTTTGGTGCCGCAACAAAGAATACATCGTCACCGGTTTCAATGACGGTATCTCCATTCGGGATGATCGGTTCAAACCTACGATAAATCGCTACAACGCGCGTTTCGACCCCTGGTAATTGGCTTGGTAAATCCCGAAGTCGATGGCCTACTAGCGGACCACCATACACGGCGCGTGCGGCGACCAACTGCACCCGTCCGTCAGCGAAATCTAAAACCTGCAAAGCGCCGGGGAATTCAATTAGTCGCCGGATATAGTCGGTTACTTCTTGTTCGGGACTAATTAGCACGTCTATTGGAAGTGCTTCTTGTGCGAAAAGTTCTGTAGCTTTTTGGTACTGTGTTTCTCGGATTCTGGCAATTTTTGTAGGTGTTCTAAAGATCGTGTACGCGACTTGGCAAGCGATCATATTGGTTTCGTCGCTATTGGTTACGGCGATTATCATATCCGCGTCTTGTCCACCGGCCCGAGCTAGTACGTCAGGGTGTGAACCGTGGCCGACAACACCACGCAGATCTAGACGATCTTGCAGTAATTGTAGGCGCGTCGAATCAACATCTACGACCGTGATGTCATTAGCCTCGCCGCATAAATTAGCAGCGACTGACGAGCCGACTTGACCCGCGCCTAAAATAATTATTTTCATTTCTTATGAATCTTTAACCTGTTTCGGCTCGATTCCGAGGCTACGCAATTTTCGGTATAGGTGCGTGCGTTCGATTCCAACTCGCTCTGACACCTTGCTGACGCTTCCGTGCAATGCATGGAGTTGGTATTCTAGGTAGGCTTTTTCAAACTTTTCGCGTGCCTCACGTAAGGGTAAATCAAAGCCAGGATAGGGTAGATCACCATCGACTTGAGGCCGAATCCCTAACGAAGCATTGATTTCCCGTGTGGAAACTTCCTCACCACTCCCGAGGATCATTAATCGCTGGATAAGATTTTTCAACTCCCGTACGTTCCCTGGCCATCCGTAATCGCGCAGACGATGTTTAGCACTGCTAGAAAACTCTCTACGTCGGAGCCCTTCGTTACCTTCAAAATAGCCTAAATAATGTGCCGTAAGTATATCGATATCTTCTGCTCGGTCACGCAAAGCGGGCACGTGTAAGGGCACTACGTTTAGGTGATAAAATAAATCATCGCGGAACGTCCCGCTGGCGACCTCTTCGCCTAAATCGCGGCGTGTCGCGGCAATAATCCGCACGTCGATCTGAACTGGTTCTCGCCCACCTACACGTAAAAGCGCTTCGTTTTCTAGTGCGCTAAGTAATCTCGCTTGTGTATTGAGATCCATATCCGCTATATCTTTTAGGAATAGTGAACCGCCGTTGGCTTGTTCCAAGGATCCGAACGTAATGTGCCCGTCATGTTCGGTACCGAAAAGTTCGGCATCTGGGTTTTCCCGCGCTAGCCCAGCGACGCCTGCAGTGATGAAAGGCCCGGTGGCACGAGGGCTTTGTTTGTGCACGTAGCGTGCAATAACTTCTTTTCCACTTCCGGACTCGCCAGTAATAAAAATTGCAGTCTTGTGTTGCGCGATCCGTCCCGCATTCTCACGTAACCTCCGGATTGGCACACTATTTCCAATTGGCTCGTCAAGTGGCGAAATCCCTTTGCGTAAACCGATATTTTCACGTTGTAGACCTGCAGTCTCAAGTGCGCGCTGGACGGTTAATATAAGTTTTGCTATCGAAAGTGGTTTCTCGATGAAATCATAGGCTCCGAGGCGCGTTGCTTCGACAGCAGTTTCAACCGTCCCATGACCCGACATCATTATTACCGGAATGTCCACTTGTCCCTCATCAGACCATTCTTTTAGCAAGCTAATTCCGTCGGTGTCGGGCATCCATATATCCAATAATATGAGATCAGGGCGGCGGTGACGCCGAGCATCTCGCGCTTCACTGGCGTTTTCTGCTACATTTAGTTCGAACCCTTCGTCCTCTAGGATCTCTTTAAGTAGGTTCCGAATATCGGGTTCGTCGTCGACGACTAGGATGTGTGGAGAGCTCATGTCACGTTCCTCGTTTCCGAAGGGGCTAGTGTATCGCCAACTCCCTCGATTGGCAGTCTGATTATTGCTGCTGCACCTATGTCCGGATTGTTCTCAAGCGAAACGATGCCCCCGTGCTCTTCGATAATTTTCTTAACAATAGCCAAACCGAGCCCGGTTCCTCGAGTTTTATTAGTAACGTAAGGTTCAAAAATATTTTCTGATAGCTCTTCATTGATTCCCTCTCCGTGGTCTTCGACGCGTATTTCAACGTAGGTACCTGCGTCAACCGTAAAAAGATGGGTGCATACCCTAACTCGCGCTTCTGTCGTTTTCGTCGATGCCTCAATTGCATTTTTTACGAGGTTATTGATGACCTGTCGTAGGCGTCCGGCATCAGCGGGCACCCTCGGTAGATCATTATCAAGCCTGAGCTCGAATTCGATACCGTTGGAGCTGCTTTTAAACAAATCT
>DPMX01000347.1 GCA_003540955.1 Gammaproteobacteria bacterium | reverse complement strand
CTCTTCCCTCAATCGAAAGCCGGCCACTGCCTTGCTCTTTAATTAGTACGCCCATAGCACGAAATGCGGCGATAGTTGAACGCACATCATCACCCATTAAACAGCCAGTGATGTCCGTCGTCCCTATCGCAATCGAACCCAACATTACGGCACGGTGGGAGATAGATTTGTCCCCTGGCACCTGCAACTCACCGCGGAGGCTTCCACCTTGCCGGACGGTAAGTCGATTACCGATGATCATTCTGTAATCTTTATCATAGCACCTTCACGCGCATTCTTTGCACGGGTAAAAATGCGCAATAATTGATCTTTATCGTTGGATTCTAAGGCATCAAATAGTTTACCGTAGGTTACAGTAAAACTGTTTAGCGCAGACAATAATGCGTCCCGATTTTCAATTGCGATGTCACACCACATAGCGGGATCACTGGAAGCGATCCGGGTGAAATCGCGAAAACCACCGGCAGCATAGGTGAAAATCTCATTCGACTCATCTGACTCGGCAAGACAATCTACTAAGGCATACGCCAGCATGTGTGGTAAATGACTAGTCGCGGCTAGCACTTCATCATGACGCTGTACTGCCATCTCGACAACATCTGCGCCGGTTGCCTGCCACATCTCAAAAACGACCTTTAACGCATCGCGATTCGTTTCGACGAGTGGAGTTAAGATCACCCTATGGTCACAAAACAAGGTCTCAAAAGCCGCATCAACACCACTTTTCTCGGTGCCGGCAATTGGGTGACCGGGTACGAATCGGCTAAAACTTTCTCCCAAACACTCACGCGCTGCGTCAACCACACGCGCTTTTGCGCTTCCAACATCAGTGAGTATTGTCGTTGGCGCGATATGCTCCGTGATCTGCTCGAAAATACTTCGAGTTGCACCCAAAGTTACGGCAACTACAATCATATCGGCACCCGTAACTGCGGTTACCGGATCAAGGGTATATTCATCGATGACATTTAACTCTACGGCGCGTACTAGGTTTGCCTCGGTGCGGCCACACCCGACGATGCGATCGACCGCGCTCGCGGCCCTTAGCGCTTTTGCGAGCGAACCGCCTATAAGTCCGACACCAAAGATACAAAGGCGATGAATCATCTAGCTATTCTCAAGGTCGACTGCCGTCATCAACAAAGTTTTTGAATTTTTAACGTGACAAATTCGATAAAAATAAAAGCGGCTCGCTACACTAAGAGGGAACCGCACGCGGGTAGGAACCCAAAACCTTCAACTGCGATGTCTTTGCTTCGATCTCCAGTAGGGCGTCGCGCACTGTCTCAGTGTCGGAATGCCCCTCAAGATCCACAAAAAAAACATAATCCCATGATTCCTGCCGCAACGGCCGTGACTCAATACGGGTCATACTGATTTTCGCCGCTGAGAACACTCCTAGAACATCATGTAAAGCTCCGGGTCGGTTTGGTGCAGTAAACATTATTGACGTCACATCCTTACCGCTGGGCGGTGGTGAACTATTACCGAGCACGACAAAACGAGTCGTATTGCCTGTGTGATCTTCAATATTTTTTCGCAGCGTATTCAATTTATAAATATCGGCCGCAACGACACCTGCTATCGCTGCAACACCAAGTTCCTCCCGGGCGCGCCGCGCAGCCTCACCGTTGCTACTTACAGGTATAAATCGAGCGTGCGATAAATTTTCGGAAAGCCACTGGCGGCACTGACCTAATGTCTGCGCGTGTGCATAAACTTGTTTAATTTCGCTTATATCATTAACGTTCGACAGCAACTGATGGTGGATACTAAGGACGACCTCTCCACAGATCCGGAGTGGCGAATCACGGAGCGAATCGACGGTCTGATTAACACCCCCCTCTATAGAATTTTCGACGGGGACAACCCCGAAATCAGCACGTCCGGCTTCCACATCGCGCATAACGTCTTCAATATTAGACGCCGGTGCACTTTTAATTGAGCTACCAAAATGCTTAAGAGCGGCCAAATGCGTATACGTTCCTTCCGGACCTAAATAGGCAATACATAGCTGCCGCTCCAGGGCTAGACAGGCAGACATGATTTCACGCATTAAGCGTACGGCCTCTGCCGCTACCAGTGGCCCAGGATTCTGTTCCAGTACTCGGCGCAATATTGCCGCTTCTCGCTCGGGGCGATAAAACGCAACATCTTCGCCACTTTCTTTTTTTAACTGGCCAATGTCCACAGCCAATTGGGCACGCGCATTTATCATGCGCAACAATTCGACGTCGAGACTATCAATTTCGGCACGCAGAGCGCGTAAGTCTTTTTTATTGCTTGCCATGATCGTAAGCTATCCCCTAGAGCAAAGCGCCGCAACCCTAGAAGATGCGACCGCTCGTCCAGAACCCGCGCTTATAGTTCTTGCTCGCCGGCGGCGGGGCCATCTGCCTTATATTCAACCACGGGCTCTACTCCGACCAACTTTTCGTCTTCTGTGACGTTGATTAACCGCACTCCTTGTGTATTTCGGCCTAAAACTGAAACACCGCTGACAGGGGTTCGCACGAGTGTTCCACCATCACTAATCAACATTATCTCCTCATCCTCAAGGACCGATACGGCCCCGATTACAGGCCCATTACGCT
>DPMX01000375.1:1570-10809 GCA_003540955.1 Gammaproteobacteria bacterium | reverse complement strand
GCCCGGAATGATTCATCCGCCGTCAACAGAGATCGGAGTGTTTGGCTTGTATGAGAAGTGGCGCGAGATGATGGCTATATGAGTGTAAAGCTGCGCCACGAATTCGAAACACTGTTAATAGACGAGTATTGGCTGTTAGACAACAGTCATTTTGAAGATTGGCTCGATTTGATGTCCGATGCGATTCGTTACTGGGCACCAGTTCGCGAAAATCTAGATCGAAATGAAGAGGATTTTTTCCAACCCGACTTACTCACCCATTTTGACGAGAATAAAACAGAAATGGGTTTGCGCGTAGCTCGGTTACGTACGGGATCGGCGCACGCGGAGGAACCCCCCTCTCGTCAGCGTCATTTTGTTTCGAACATAAAAATCCTCGATGCATCTGAGCCCAATCTCATTAAGGTCGCCTCAAATTTCATAGTTTTTCGTAGTCGACCGGGATATGAAGAACATTTATTCATCGGCAGTCGTCGAGATCGTTGGTTGCGACTAGATAACAACTGGCGATTACTAGAACGACTAATTATTTTCGACCATGACGTCATAGAAAATATCACTGTTTTCGTCTAAATCCGATCATTAAGGGAAGCTATATGCATAATAAAGCGCTAACCATGTTCGACCTAACAGGCCGGACTGCTATCGTCACTGGCGGCGCGAAAGGAATTGGGAAAGGTATAGCTGCGAATCTTGCACTAGCAGGTGCAACCGTTGTCGTTGCCGACCGTGACACAGAGGAGAATATTGCCTGTGCTCAACAAATTACAAACGCTGGAGGGAAGTCGACAGCCATAACTTGTGATATGAGTAGCGAGACCGAAATCACAGCTTTGGTCGAGTCGACTATTTCCTCCTTCGGTCATCTTGACATTCTGGTCAACAATGCGGCGATTTATCCAATGTCGCCAATAGCCGATATGGCTACTGATATGTGGGACGAAGTTATTAGGATTAATCTTAGAGGTGCTTTTCTTCTTACCCGCGCTGCGATACCGGCTTTGAAGCGATCTGGAGCAAACGGAAGATTAATCAACATTTCGTCTATCGACACATGGAAAAGCTATATCGGGATGGGGCACTACGATGCAAGTAAAGGAGGAATTGAGGCATTTACCCGATCTTGCGCACTAGAATTAGCGGAATTCGGTGTCACAGCAAATGTAATTGCCCCCGGCGCGGTAAAAACACCTGGTTCAAAGACCGTACGTAATAATCTCGCGCGCGAGAGGGGCGAGTCTAATACGGATGCAGTTGATGCAGACTTTGCGACTCGTATCCCGCTTGGGAGATGGGCTGACGCCGATGATATCGGACAAGCAACCTTATTATTAGCGACTCCTGCCGCACATTACATTACTGGCCAAACTATCTATGTCGATGGTGGTCTAAAGCTCACGATGTAAGGACTTAATTATGAAAATACCGTTCGACAAAGGTGAAGCCCGCTCGTGGGCCCGCGAGAACATGCACGGTGTTGCTAACGTCGTAACCCCAACATTTACCTCCGATTTGTCAGGCTTGAATGAGGAAGCTACCCGTCACGACATCCGCCTAGAGATCGAATACGGTTTCTACGGGACCTTGTTGGTATCCGAGGTAGCGGTAACGCTCGAAGAGTATGCAGAATTTGTGGCCTCTAGTGCCGACGAAGCGCAAGGTGAGCTATTACTGATTCATCACGCAAGCTTCAATTCTCTTGAGGATAACATTGCAGCGGCCAAGCTGACCCAAACTCGGGGTGCAACACTCGCACTGCTCGGCTATCCACCCACATTCTATCCGACGTCTGCCGATGATATTTTTAACTATACCAAAGCGTTCTGCGATACAACCGACCTTGGGGTAATTCTGTTCCCAGTTCCGTTATGGGGCTTTGAACGCATCCACCCCTCAGCGGGCTTTAGCCCAGATCTAATCGACAGATTACTCAAGGCCTGTCCAAATATCGTCGCAATAAAAGCTGAGGGCGGAATGCCAACTGTTGGCGGCTTTGTTGACGTCTACAACCGATTCGCCGATCAGGTTATCGTTATCGAACCTATCGAAGGCAATGGCTTACCGTTAGCGACGCTTCTCGACCTCCAATTTATGGGCACCAGCAATTATGAGTACTATGGTCCGACTATTCCAAAGATTTTTAAACTTATCCGCGGGGGCAAAAACATCCAAGCAATGGATGAATATTGGAAAGTCTTCCCAGCTCGGCAAGCCACTGTCGCTGCGATGGCAGTTCTCGCTGGCTCAAATTTTCTGCATCGGATGCTGTGGAAATACCAAGGCTGGTTGCAGGGTTTTAACGGCGGCCCATTGCGCGCGCCCAGCATGCGTTTAGTCGATCGCCAAATGAAAGCTTTACGCCAAGGACTAATTGCGAGCGGCTACGAACTTAATGCACCCGATGACGCGGAGTTTTTCGTGGGCCGTAACCCCGCCTAAGGAAATTACGATGCCGCTGATACTTGGACCGTCAGACGTGAAAAAAGCAACCAAGATGCGGCAAATGATCGACGTCATCGAGAATGGTATTAGAGAACAGGCAGCCGGAAACGTATCAATGCCACCCCGTCAAAATCTTGCCACCTCCAACGGTTTTTTTCGGGTCATGCCCGCGGTGATGCGAGCCGGCGGCAAGATGGGAATCAAGATCTTCAATGGCTCAGTTGAGCATGGTGTACGTTACATCATCTTGATCTATGACGAAAAAGGTGGCGAGCTCTTGTGCATGATGGATGCCGCCTACCTAACTGGGGCACGTACCGGCGCGACCACCGGTATAGCCACCCGCCACCAAGCGCGGAAGAATGCCAAGACGGTGGGCATAATAGGTTCTGGGCTTGAGGCACGCACTAATTTCGCGGCCGTTTGCTCAGTCAGAGAAATCGAATCAGCGCGAGTGTTCTCTCCAACTCCGGCTAACCGTGAACGATTTGCCCAAGAAATGGGCAATCAACTCGACATTCCCGTACACCCCTCTGAAACCCCCCAAGCTGCAGTTGCAAACAGTGATATCGTTGTTGTCGCAACTAATACTACGGGCCACAGCGACACCATCGCCTATTACGGCTCCTGGATGAGCAAAGGTCAGCATATCAATTCAATAGGGGCGACTGGCGGACACCTTCGGGAGATCGATCCTGAAGCCTTCTTCAGAGCGGACCGTATATTGATGGATACAATCGGCGGGGTTAAAGAGGAATCCGGCGACTCATTTGCCGCAATTCATGCGGGTGCTTGGGATGACAGAAAGATAATAGAGCTGCCACAGGTACTTGGTGGACTTTCAGCTCGTAAAACCGACGAGCAAATAACTTTATTCAAGTCGGTTGGCAGTGCCGTACAAGATGTAATGGCAGGTTTTGCGGTTTACGAGCAAGCACAGGCCCAGGGACTCGGCCTACAAATCAACGACTTTCTCGAGCACAAAATATTCTAGAAGTCGTCCTAGCGACCGGGAAGAGTCACCGAAAAGTAAACCCTTTGTAATTGTCGGCAGCAATTACATCACATTTTTCTCGGAAGTTTTGGGTACCCCCTACATAGTTTAAGAAAACCCTCTTCTTCCCTGGTATATTCGCCCCCATAAACCAGGAATCGACTTCTGGAAACAATGTCTCATCGGCTGCCTCGAGTACGTGATCGGTCCACTCTCCCTCGGCTTCTGCAGTCGCTTCAATATGAGTATATTCGTGGTCCCGCATGTAGCCTATACATTCAGTTATCCATTCGACGTTCTGCTCCAGGCAACGGGGAACATTGCAGAAACTCGATGCATTATGAGGTCCAGCAGTAATAAACATGTTTGGAAAACCCACTGTCTGCATACCAAGCATCGTTCTTGGCCCGTCTGCCCACTTTTCTTTTAGACTAATTCCATTTTCACCACGAATATCAATCCGATTAAGCGCGCCCGTCACTGCATCAAAGCCTGTAGCATAAATAATCACATCAAATTCATATTCCGTGCTGCTTGTTTTAATGCCGGTCTCAGTAAAGCATTGAATCGGTGAACTGTGAAGATCTACGAGATGGACATTTTCACGATTGTAGGCTTCGTAATACCCACTTTCTAAAGGCACACGTTTGGTCCCAAAAGGATGACACTTTGGAACCAGTAGCTTGGCAACATCAGGATCATCGATCCGCTCGCGGATCTTTTTTCGCACAAACTCGGTAACCGTTTGATTCGCTTCCACGTCAGACAAAATGTCAATAAAACTTCCCAACCAGAACCCAAATCCGCGCTCATTCCACAGTCGTTCGTAGAACTCAAGGCGCTCCTCTTCATCGACCCCAAGGGCAGACCGAGTATCAAAGTCATGAATAAACCCACCGAAACTACGACGACATTTGTCGAATATTTCGGCATAGCTTGCCTTTATCTCCGCTTGCGTTGCCTTGTCTATCGGACTGTTACGCAAAGGCTTGCAATAGTTCGGGGTCCGTTGAAATACAGTGAGATCTCCGACATTTTTTGCGACCTCAGTGATCAATTGCACAGCGGTGGCGCCCGTCCCAATGATTCCGACCCGTTTTTCCCCTAGATCTACCGGTTGATGTGGCCACGTAGAGGTATGCCACTTCTTACCCTCAAATGTATCCGCACCTGGAAAGTCCGGGATGTAGGGTTCAGATAGAATGCCGACTGCCGTGAGTAGAAAACGGGCGCTTGCGCGATCTCCAGTTTCGGTCTCGACCCTCCAAAGCCCATCCATCTCATTGTAATAGGCCTTAGAAACGCGCGTATTGAATCGTATGTCACGTCGCAGATCGAACTTATCTGCCACAAAATTCAAGTAACGTAAAGTCTCTGGTTGCGAAGCGAAATGTTCACTCCATTCCCACTCATTAAGCACCTCCTCGGAAAAAGAATAACCATAGCTATAACTCTCTGAATCAAAACGCGCACCCGGATAACGATTCCAATACCACGTGCCACCGACCCCGCTGCCCGCTTCAAATCCGATTGCGGTCAACCCCATCTCCCTCAGTCGATAAATGAAATACATACCTGATATACCGGCACCGATTACAATCGCATCGTACGTCGAACTGCCGGCCTGGTCTGGATCGATCATTGGCCAAACTCCGTATAAGAATTTTCAAAAAAGCACCCCAACAATAGAATCCCCAGGACTGATTGGAGTGGGTTTCCCGTTCCTAATGCGCATGACCCAAATCCTCCGTTCAAACACCGCCCGAACAACATCCACTGGGTCACCCTATGGCCAATAAACGTTAACAGATCTGCAGCCGAAATTCACATCATGTCCCCTGATAAATTTCACGCAAGGCCTGTTTTTACGAACAATTTGAGGACTACGAGCACTGTTTGGACTCAGTGATAAAAAACCCATCAATGCTCCCTCCTACTTAAAATGCAGTTTTCTCGAGAGTCTTCGAGCTAGGACCATTAGTCAATTCCAAACAAGATGTGGATCACGTGATGATGTACAATATTTAGTTGATCATGGTGACGGGCCAAAGCTCGCAGCTTCCGATTTCATCTCCAAAGGCACCCAGGTACCACTTCAAGTCGGTGACGCAGTGAGTCAATGCATAGCAGGCGGTGGAGGATACGGCAATCCAGCCGATCGCAGTGTTGAAGATGTCGCACGGGATCTTCGATTGGGTTACATCTCCGACAACGCTGCTAAGGAAGTCTACAAAATCCATCGGCGATGATATTGTACGTAATATGTTTCAATTCATTCATGTGCTGGGAAGGCACTAGCATTTTAGGTTTGCTATTACGACCTTGCCATATGTTATATGTTCGAGCATGCCCAACATGAATTTAAAAATTCTTTAGCGCCTACCAGGCAAGGAAAAAATACCAACAATATTTTTTGATCGCTTCGCGTAAACTAATTGGAAACCACCTCCTACCAACGCGGGTTCATCGAAATAAAGTAAAATGTAACCCCCTAGTTCCTTCGCTGCATACAAAGAGAATTCGTCACGAAAACTTAAACCGCCGTATATCACATAGCCTGTTGCTACGTCTAACACCAGAGAGTCTATATTTTGAGCGTATTCGCGCTCCTGTTTTCCAATCGGGTGGGCATGAACGAATTGGGAATCTAACTTATATCCAGGGATCTCAACTATGAGATTCAACTCAGGATATTCATCGTTATAGATTACTTCAGGATCTCTTGAATAATACTCATCCGCTGGCGCTGCCACTACGGAGAACATCGTGTATAAATAAAAAAATAAGAGACTTTTCCTCAGAAATCTTTCCATTAATGTTTTTTTTTCAATTACTGGTAACTCGATAGGGTCAAAATCAAACCGGCTGCTGTTTTTAATTTGCCGTTAAATAATGACTCAATATGGAACGGGCCATGCATCAAAGAGATGTGATGAAGGTCGCTGCCACTTATTTTCGTAATTGAACCACATTAACTCAACGTCAGAACAATTTTTCCAGTGTGCTCGTCGGCCTCCATCAATCGATGTGCTTCAGCAACATCATCTAATTCGATTGTATGTCCAATATGTGGCACCAGCTTGTTTTTTTCTGCGAGCCGGATAACCCTCTCCATGGCACTTCGGTTAGCGCGGGTGATACCCTCAATGGACAAATTCTTACCAAATACTTGACCAAGATTCAGATCAGCGCTCAACCCACTGTGCGATCCAATAACAACAATTCGACCATGCAATGCGGCCGCCTCTACACTCCTCGGCCAAGTCGCCGCACCGACAAGCTCAACAACGCACTCTGCGCCGCGACCTGAGGTCAACTCAAGCACCTCTTCAGCCCAGTTTTCACCCGCCCGATCAATAATCACCTCGTCTGCGCCTGCATTACGCAGCAATATTTCTTTCTCAGGTGAGCGAGTAATAGCAATGGCACGCACTCCCGACATTCGCGCAATATCCAACGCCGCATGGCCGCAGCCCCCGGCCGCACCGGTTACAACGAGCGTCTCGCCTTCCTTAAGTCCTCCCCGCTCGATAAGACCGAACCAAACTGGTCCATAGTTAACTAATAATGCCGATGCTTGTTCAAACGAAAGCGTGTCCTTAAATGAAATCAAGCCAGCTGTAGGCCAAGCAAAATATTCCGCATACCCACCACACCCCGGCGTCTGAACACCTAATACCCGGATCTCCGGGCAGACATTGTCATAGCCTGTGAGGCAGTAGGAGCAGGTCCCGCAAGACAGATGTGAATGCGGGACCACGTTTGCTCCAAGTACAAGTCCACTCGGACTACCATTAATCGTATCGACAATTCCTGCCGGTTCAACTCCGGGCAAATGTGGGAATACGATATTTTTGCCAAAAATGAAATCCTCTACAGGCTCTCCACCATAGACTCCTGCGCGCAACTCTGTGTCCATTCGGTTTACGCCGCAGGCTTTAATATCGACCAACGCCTCATCCTGTTTTAGAGTAGGCTTTGGAATATCATCAATACTAAAAACATCGGGTGTGCCGAAACGAGGTATACGTGCGGCTTTCATTTTTAAACTTGCTCAATCTCGATCAAAGTCCCACAAAAATCCTTTGGGTGCAGGAACAATACAGGTTTGCCATGAGCACCAATCCGTGGCTCGCCATCCCCTAGGATCCGAGCTCCACAATCGATCAGTTGCTCACGTGCTGCAATGATCTCCTCCACCTCGTAGCAGATATGATGCATACCCCCATCTGGATTCCGCTCGAGATATTTTGCAACCGGTGAATCGTCATTCAGTGGGTGTAACAGCTCAATCTTACTGTTCGCCAGCTCAACGAAAACAGTCGTGACTCCGTGCTCAGACATTTCAACCGGTTCCGACACGCTAGCACCCAGCGTCTGGGAGTAACTTTGTGCTGCCGCCGCCAGATCTGGCACAACTATAGCAACATGATTGAGTCGTCCTATCATTATAGTTTCTTGTTAATATCGTCAGGTTGGAATAAATCGAGTAAGCGGAGCGCGGCCGTAGTAGGTGGTAAATTACCACTCATAACTGCCGCTTCTACTGATTGAAACTCCGCCCGGACCTTCTCATTTGTCCGAAATCTCCGACCTAAGACCTCGTTTATCTCAGCATACAGCCATGACTTAGCCTGTGCGCCCCTTCGGATTTCGATCTCTCCGCACTCTTTCATTATCCGGCGATAATCACAGATCTGTTGCCAACTTTCAGCGACCCCACGGTCACATAGCGCAGAGCAGGCCGCAACACCAACATCCCAGTGGTCCGACCGAGAACGGATTAATTGCAACGCAAGACGGTATTCGCTTACAGCTTTATTCGCAATATCCTCTAGCCCACCATCCGCTTTATTCACGAGAATTAAATCAGCCAGCTCAATAATCCCCCGTTTGATCCCTTGAAGTTCATCACCGCCACCTGGCGCGAGCAACAACAGAAACATATCTGTCATCTGCGCTGCCATTGTTTCCGATTGACCTACTCCGACAGTTTCTACTACAACGATGTTAAATCCAGCCGCTTCGCAAAGCAGAATCACCTCGCGAGTACGTGCCGCAACTCCGCCGAGGGTGCCTCCAGACGGAGAAGGACGAATAAACGCCCTTTGTTCTCGGGCCAATATCTCCATGCGAGTTTTGTCACCGAGGATCGACCCGCCACTTAGCGTAGAGGATGGGTCAATTGCCAGCACCGCTATTTTATTTCCGTCAGCAATGGCGTACTTGCCCAAACTCTCGATAAAAGTAGATTTCCCAACGCCAGGAGTACCACTTATTGCAACGCGCAACGCACCGCCCGCATGCTTTGCAAGTAATTCGAGTAAATCAATCGCTTGATTCCGATGGTCTTCTCGTGAGGATTCTACTAAAGTGATTCCACGTGCTAACGCGCGCCGATTCCCGCTCGAAATAGCTGCCGCAAGTTCTTCAGTTGATAGTGCCGCCATTATGCACTACTCAAACTCGATGATGGCTTGATCAGAGACAAGGTTTTGACCGGTTTCGACAAGGCACTTAGCAATAATACCGTCTTGTTCCGCACGTAGACTATTTTCCATTTTCATCGCTTCAACCACCGCCAACTCCTGGCCTGCCTCTACTTTTTCGCCTACTGCTACATTGAGTCTGACTAAGAGGCCTGGCATTGGCGACAATAGGAATTTCGACATGTCCGGCGGCTCTTTTTCTGGAATCATTGCGAGTAATTTCGCTGCTTGCGGAGTAACAATTCGAATGGTCGCGCTTCGCCCTCCTGTGGACAAATGCCATTGCAACGGCTGCGCTACTACTTGTGCAATCA
>DPMX01000375.1:0-1158 GCA_003540955.1 Gammaproteobacteria bacterium | reverse complement strand
ATTGTATAAACCTCGGATGTAATCGCTACCTTGATTTCCAATTCTTTTTGTCCACAAAGCGCAACATACTCCCATTGCGCCTTCGGATTATCATGTTCTCGGGAATCGACTTTGTTTTGCAACACCGTTGCAATCACAACCAAGGCGTTGTTATCCGGAAGATCAACATTTTCACTGTCAAACCCATTTGGGAAATGCTGCGAAATAAAGGCCGTAGACAAATCTCCTGCAGCAAACTTCGGATGATTCGCCAGAGCGTTCAAGAAAGAAATGTTATGTTTTATGCCCCGAATACAAAATCTATCCAAAGCCTCGCTTAAACGCTTCCGCGCCGTTTCGCGAGAATCGCCTGCAGCAATAAGCTTTGCAATCATTGGATCGTAGTATATTGAGATACTGCTTCCTTCCTCGACCCCCGTATCGTTACGCAGGTTCGCTGACTCTGGCGGTGGGCGATAAACCTGCAGACGCCCAGTCGATGGTAAGAAATTTCGATCGGGATCCTCAGCGTAGATACGTGCTTCGATTGCCCAACCTTCCAGCTTTATATCTTTTTGCGTTAAAGGAAGCGTTTCTCCCGCCGCGACTCGGATCATCAATTCAACGATGTCGTAACCAGTTACAAATTCGGTCACTGGATGTTCAACTTGAAGGCGCGTATTCATCTCTAAAAAATAAAAGTTGTGCGCTGGATCGACCACGAATTCAACCGTGCCGGCAGACACATAGCCCACCGCCTTTGCAAGTGCTATCGATTGTCTGCCCATCTCTTTTCTTAATGCGGGTGTTACAAACGGCGAGGGCGCTTCCTCAATAATCTTTTGATTGCGTCGCTGTAACGAGCACTCACGCTCACCTAGGTACACCGTATTACCAAATTGGTCGGCCATCACTTGTATTTCTATATGGCGGGGGTCCACAATGAACTTTTCTACCAACATTCGATCGTCGCCAAAACTAGAGCGGGCCTCACTTGAGGCACTAGAAAATCCGTCGATTACTTCCGTTGGGTTATGCGCGACGCGCATACCTTTACCGCCACCACCGGCGCTTGCCTTGAGCATCACTGGATAACCAATATCATTTGCTATCTGAACAGCTTGATCAGCATCAGCTATAGCTTCTGTGAAACCAGGGATAACATTTACCCCAGCCTTT
>DPMX01000138.1 GCA_003540955.1 Gammaproteobacteria bacterium | reverse complement strand
AGAGGAGTATTCAATATATATGGTCGATTCAAGCCGTATTAATATTGCGGGCCTTAATACACATAATATCGATTATGTCTGCGATGCAATCGCCGCGACGATTTAAGTCATAGATATATAACAAAGCGGATCAAAGCCCGACCCTTGAAGGTAGTTGAGTTTCTATCGTGGAACCTGTCACTCACACACTCATTCCCTCTGGCTAAAAATAACAATGGCAACCCCTGTAATCCCAAGGCATGCGGGAAGTCTGGTTATTCACCGGCAGAGCGGAAAGGGTATTGAGGTGTTTATGGGGCGTCGCCATAAAACCGCACGCTTTCAACCAGGCGTATACGTCTTTCCTGGTGGGATGGTTGAACGCTCGGACCATTTAGCGCGTTCGATTTCGAATCTCGATCCGCTTATAACTACTAAGATCGCGGTTGGAGGCTCCCATCGTCGAGCAGCAGCACTGGCGATGGCTGCAGTACGCGAAACTTTCGAGGAAACCGGGCTTCTAGTCGGCGCTCCTGGTAATGTTGGACCGAGCCGGGACCCTGCCTGGTCGCGATTTCGGGAACTTGATCTTGCACCTGATCTACAACACATCGGGTATCTTGGACGAGCTATCACCCCGAGCGCCCAACCGATCCGGTTTCATGCGCGATTTTTCTTCGTCTCAGATAAACATATACACGGCGACATCACCCCGAGCGACGAACTCGAAGACCTTCAATGGGTCGCATTGACTGACATAGATTCTTTCGAAATGATGACCGTAACTAAATTGATGCTAAAAACCCTAAGTCGACGGATCAAGGGTGAAATCACCAATGCACCATTTCTATCGTTTCATAATGGCCGTCGACGACTCCGTTGGCAATAATCGAGATATCAAGAGTAGATGCTCCAAATAAACCCTGAGGCATACAAACCTTTGGAATAACCCTTCTCACCGCTACACGAACCATCTATGCTTGTAGAAATTCGAAATGTACACACCGGAGTAATTCGATGGAATCAGCACTTGACACAGCATCGCTAAAACAAGCTTTCAAGTCTTGGACAGATACGCTGAATAAGGGAGACCTTGATAGCTTTTTCGCGATTTTTCACGACCAATCGGAAATTCTCGACGAGGATTATCCTTGGCGAATGGACAAAGCAGAATTTGTTGACCACATCGACTTTCATGCGCTTGGTGGTGGCAAAGGCTTATGGGAGTTTTTTCAGTGGATACCACGTGAAATGCAGTTCGTTGTCATCGGTAATACTGGGCACGTCAGTGGTTTCTCTACCTTTCGAGGTAAACCAAGAGATACAGGTTTCCGACAAAGGTTCATGGGATTCACCATGACTTGGGTCCACACTGAAGGCGCCTGGTCTGTTCTGAGCTGGCATCAAAGCCCGCTACTCGGACGAATTCTTGAGGCGTCACCGACATAGGAAAAGTACCCGTGAACAGCAAACGCACACCCATCCGAGCCGAAACCATCCAAGCGGTAGCGACTGAGTACATTGGTCAGCCCATAAGCGCCGCGCGCGCAAGATCCTATTTAAATCATATGGAACCGATCTGGGAGATGTTTTCGAGTTTGCGTGACCTACCACTAAGAGAAGTTGAGCCAGCCATCATTTTTCGTCCAACCACGAAAAATGAATGATTTACACAAGCTAGGGGCTATGCAACTTGGCGCGGCGATTGGATCTGGCGAATGCTCAGCTTCCGAAGCGGTTGATGCATGTCTCAGACAAATCGGAAGAGACAATGACAAGGTTAACGCTTTTATCACCGTAATTGCTGAAGAGGCGCGTGCTAATGCGCAGTCAGTTGACGCAGAAATAGCCACTGAAGGCCAACGAGGCCCGCTGCAAGGCGTACCGATCGCCCATAAGGATTTATACTATACTGAAGATGTCCGAACGACTGCGGGTTCGGGTGTGCAAGAAGATTTTATTCCTGCATTCGATGCGACGGTAGTCGCCCGCCTGAAAGACGCCGGGATGATCATGTTAGGCAAGCTAAATACCCACGAATTTGCCTACGGCCCAACCAACGATACGTCGCACTTTGGTGCTTGCCGTAATCCGTGGAATTTTGATCGGGTTAGCGGTGGTTCTAGTGGCGGATCTGGTGCTTCTATAGGGATGCGGATGCTCCCTGCGGCGACTGGAAGCGATACCGGGGGCTCGATCCGCATTCCTGCAGCTTGCTGCGGGATCACTGGACTAAAACCCACCTACGGTCGGATTCCACGAGATGGCATCTTCCCCCTATGTTGGACCATGGATCATCCAGGCCCAATGGCACGCAGCGTCGAAGACATTGCCGCGTTGCTACAGGTAATGTCGGGTTTCAACGCCAAAGATGCCTCCAGCTCTCCGCTGCCCGTGCCCGATTACCAAAAACTACTAAATAAGGAAGTGTCAGGGCTCCGCATTGGGATACCGCATCGACACTTTTTCGACCAAAGTGAAGCAGAGATCGACGTGCTCGTACATGATGCGTTGATCGAGTTCGAGAAAATGGGCGCTCGCCTAATCGATGTCGATATTCAGTACATAGAACGGGCAGCGGCAGCCGCTATGGCGATTTATCTCGCAGAGTCAACTGCCTATCACGAAAACCAACTAGAGGAGGACCCAGCACTCTATTCAGAACAAGTCAGGACATTTCTGGAATTGGGCAACCACGTACTCGCTAAGGATTATATACACGCGCAGCGCTATCGCGCCCTGCTCGGTCAACAACTGGCGACGCTGTTTGCTAAGGTCGACATACTAGCAACTCCAACCTTACCGATCGTGGCCCCAAAAATCGGCCAATCAGAGGTTGAGATCCGGGGACACGCAGAAGGCGTGTTCTCGGCCTTACTGCGTAATACTGAGCCCTTCAATCTAGCCGGTGTGCCGGCCCTCGTCGTACCATGCGGATTATCCAAACTAATGCCCGTCTCGCTTCAGCTCATCGGTGCAGCATTCGACGAATCGCGGATACTCGCCGCCGGCCACGCGTTTCAACGCGTGACGGACTGGCATACAAAGCTACCCCCGTACCTAAGAGAGCTCTAACTGGTCTCGACAAAACGCTGCTTCGCGAAACCTTGCTCATAGGGCGACAAAGCTAACGCTTGTACTTCTAGCTGCTTAAAGAACCATTTATCTTCTATCTTCACGTAGAGCTCTTTGTATTTTGCCATCAGCCAGCACGCTTGCGTTTCGGGTTCGCTGACCATCGGCTGCCATAGATCCCAGCGCCCGCTTGCCTTATCACCTTCGATCTCGATGATCGGGTTGCATACGTAGTGATTCGCAAAGCTGATTAGTTTGGAGGCGCCAGAAAAGAATGCATAAATCTCAGCACGTCCTTCGTGACGACCAAACAGGCCTCCGTCCCACACCCCCTCCTCCACGAACAAACTAGTGATTCCATCCGCGTCATACCCATCGTCACAATAAGCACAATATCGGTGTTTAAGTTGTTTGATGTTCTCGACGTCAAACAACCATTGGACTTTTTCTTCGTTGATCATAAGTTTGCCCTCTAATTTGCGATGATTGGCGCGTCCATATATTACAGACTTAAAATATTCTATCTGGGCCCCGACAATTTTTATTAGCCAGCACGTCCATTAAATCAAGTCGCCCGCGACCTGGCGGGTACTATTGAGAGATATATACCTGGCAAACAAAACAGAGCCGATATACCGAAGCACCAGCGCAGTGCAGACTCAAGCTGTGGATATACTTCCGTCGTAATTTGCACTGGCCCTAGAGTTAAAGAGAAAATCATAGCGACGATTCCCATGCTACTGACCTGCCCAATAACCCGCATTGTCGCAACCGAACTGCCTGCGATGCCATATTGATGGCTTGCCACCGAACCCATGATTGCATTCGCATTCGGGGATGAAAACAAGCTAAATCCGAGCCCTACTGCCATTAAATATATGACGATAAGAGGCACTGGAGTGCCCGATTTGATTGTCGCGAGAAGCGCTAAGCCAAGTGCGGTTATACCCATTCCGAGGGATGCTATAACTCGCGCTTCGATTCGATCCGACAACTTCCCAGCATAGGGCGATACAAGTGCCATAACAATCGGTTGTGCCATTAACACCATCCCGGCGGCGACTGGGGTCATATCTTGCAGATATTGGAGATATAAACTAATCATCACCAGGTTAGAAAAGGTTGCGGTATACATTATTACCGCGGCTACGCAAGAACTCGAAAATACCCTACTCGTATAGAAAAGGCTTACATCAAATAACGGATCACGGCGATTATGTTGATGGTGAAAGAAAAGCCAGAACCCGAAGGCGCCGACAGCAATCAGCATTATGCTAGACAGATCTGTCAACGAAGAAATGCCAACCATCAGCGATACGATAGCAACCGTATAAAGTAATGATCCGACATAGTCGAAACGTGTTATATGTTCCGCACGCCATTCCGCGTTCACCATAAAAAACCCGACAACGAGCGTTGCGATGGATGTCGGCAAGTGCACCAAAAATGCTGCACGCCACCCAAACAATTCTATCAGCCAACCTCCTAAAAAGGGGCCGCAGGTCAAACCGACATAGATCACGGAAACCATAAGTCCGATCATCCGACCCCGTTGCTCAGGCGGATAGGCTGAAGAGATAATTGCAATATGGGTTCCATACACCATCGCAGCACTCACGCCTTGCAACAGTCGACAAACAAT
>DPMX01000332.1:6370-11397 GCA_003540955.1 Gammaproteobacteria bacterium | reverse complement strand
GAACTTACGACCTTCAAAGCGTTGTGCCCGTTTATGGCGAGTGTTCGTCGACGTATCGGTTCGTACCTAGAAGAAGATAAATTCCCCGGATTGCGTGACGCCATAGGGGAACTGCTCTCGGACATCGCTGACACGACCTCTACGGAATCGCGGATAGCAAAATTCTGTAATCGTTTTCCCAACGATAAGTCACATCGTTGGGTCCGCGATCTCGCCGTAGAGATCCTACATAACACCTATCCTGAACGTTACCCTTTGATGTGTCGCTGGGTATGGGATCAAAAAACTAATACAGGAGTGTTGCGTGAAATTTGGTTTGCCGATGATACTGATCACATTACCATCGATGTGCCGAGCAACTATGCTACGTTTTTGATGTTGCGTGAGGAACTAAGCCAGTTTCTTACCCACAACGGCGTGTTCAATGACGTTATGATGTACGTCGATTTGATATGCGCTCAGGTATACGCGGATTATATCTGCGCCCAAGGGGGTAGTTATCTGCGCGCAGATTTTAGTTCGCCCGATGATCCAATGCAGCATGCGCGTCGCTTGCTTGGTTTAGATGGGGTGCGCGCGGGAACCGACCGCACCCGCTTAAAAGCAATCGACGGCCAAGCTTATGTCATTGAAGAAAACCCAGATCTTATCGAGTAGTGAACGCTCGCAATGCCTATTCATGAGAAATCACTGATCCGAGAGGAGAATATCTCGGTCCAGGAGGAACTATCGATCGATGGCGTCGATGTCTCGGGCCATTGGAGCACCTTCATTGAACCGCGGGTTGTCTCCGACTACAACGAAGAGCTGGAAGAAGAAATCTCTGCCTTACCGGGTGGGGAGTATATCCATCGTTGTTGGCAGTGCGGGTCGTGCACGAACTCATGCACTGTCAATGCAATCGATCCAGAGTTCAACCCTCGGTTTTGGATTTATCTTATCCGCACCGGTATGGAAGAGGAATTGTTGCGCGATAAAGAACGCATCTGGCAATGCGTCTCATGCAATCAATGTACCTACGCCTGTCCCCGAGATGTATTTCCCGAAGGTGTAATGAAAGCAACAGCGCATTGGTTAGAATTAAAAGGTCATACACCAAAATCACCATCGATGGTATTCGATGAAATCTTCACCGAGCAGGTTATTGCAACTGGCAAGATTGAAGAAGGACGCACGCTTCGGCGTTTTTTAGAACGTACCTCACAACCACTGATTCAAGATTGGATCATCGACATGGGGAAGAAATTGCTTGCCCATCTGCCCATCGCAATGCTGACAAAAATGGGTATCGGTAGTGTATTTGCGCCGCGCACTCGAGGCTGGACCAAAGCAAGCGAAGCCATCCAAGAATATCAGGATGAACAACAAGCGCGGCATCGGAAGGCGCTGAAAATTGAAGAATTAATCACAATGGCCGAACACGAATTAACTAACCAGGAACGGTAGATGACGGATAAAAGAACCAAGTACCAAAAAGTCGCGTACTACCCTGGTTGTGCTTTAGACGGAACTGCAACGGCCTATGACCGATCGACCCGAGCGGTGGGCAAAGCTTTGGGATTAGATCTGGTAGATGTCAAGGACTGGAATTGTTGCGGAGCGATGGAAGTAAAAAATATCGACGAGAAGATCCAAACTTATTTATCGTCGCGGGTGATGTCGATTGCTGCCAACGAGATGGACATGGATGTCGTCATGGCCCCGTGCAATGGGTGTTACCACAATTTAAAGAAAGCCGAGTACGACCTCAAAAACGACGAAAAATCTCGCGAGGTCGTAAACAAACTATCAGGGAAGGCGGGTCATACAACGTATCAAACCGGCCAGGTTGAAACGATCCACGCGCTTGATTGGATCCGAGACACGATTGGCGAGGAAGGCTTGGGCAAGCGAGTTAAAAATTCGCTTAAGGGCTTAAAGATCGCCAACTACTACGGTTGCATGTACACTCGTCCGCGCCATATTTTCCCGGAAAAAGATCAAGGCCCGAGTAGCGAATCAACCTCAAAACCACATTTTATGGATGACCTCCTCGCAGCCGCGGGTGCTGTCAATGTCGAGTTCCCGCTAAAAACCGCCTGCTGCGGAGGCGCACACACACTATCCGATAGTGACATGTCGACTAAGCTAGTATTGAACATCATCCGTGCTGCTGAGGCCGCCGGTGCAGACGTCATCGCTACAGAGTGTCCAACCTGCCACTCCGGTTTAGAAATGCATCAAATCCGTGCAGAAAAGCGCTTCGGTGCTGAAACCAAAGTAAAAATTATCTACTTTACGCAACTACTCGGCCTCGCTTTAGGACTAAAGCCGAAAAAGGTTGGAATACATGAGAACATTTCAGACTCTCTCTCCTTCTTGAAGGAAAAGGGACTCACATGAGATCTCTTGCTGAACTTGAGACACGGTTAGAAAGCATAATCGTCGGGGAAGGTGAAAAAACGAGCGCCGGAGAGTTACTTAAATGCGGTGAAGAAATATTAGAACGTTGGATTGAGGCTAAAGAGGGGAACCCAACAACGGACAAATATGAGGGTTTTCGTCTATTGGCACTTCAACGACAGGGCGCACGTGGCGACGCAAGTTTTAATGCCTGTCGGGAAACCTGTCGGGAACTCGTCTACCATTTCAATCTTCTCTCCAATATGAACTCGAATTCAAAAGATACCACTTCTTGTTTGCAAATGATGACCTTGGTTACGAATCATCTTGTTTTATTTGTTGGTGGAAAAATACAGCAAGCGGGGCTTGGCGAATTCTGTTGTTCCGCCAAACCACTACACGAAAAAGAATTATGACTTTTCGGAGATAACCGATGCCTAACGTGCGAGGATGCAACCTACCAGAAGATCGTCTATACGACGTACAAAACCATACTTGGTTGGAGGAACTTGGCAACGGGAAAATCAGAATTGGCATGACGGCGGTTGCGACTGCTATGGCGGGCCAGCTTGTAGCCTTCACGCCAAAAAAGGTCGGCCGGTCAGTAAAACCCGGGAAATCGTGCGCGACGGTCGAGTCCGGGAAGTGGGTTGGTCCGGCGAAATCGGCAGTCGGTGGCGAGGTGATAGAGGTCAATTCATTATTGGTTGATCAACCAAGCCTGGCAAACGATGATCCCTACGAGGCAGGCTGGATGGTAATCATCCAAGCAGAAGATTGGGACAACGTGAAAACAAGTCTTTTGGCAGGGGCCGACGTCGCTGTGCCTTACGAAGCGAAGATGGAAGCAGACGGGTTTGATGGCTGCGACTAACAAACACATTTTGTGCTGCTGACGATGGCACTCGCCACCGATGGGAAATATTTGTGGAAGCTGTAGAACTTAGAGATCGAGCAAGCGAAGCGGCTAAATTTCTTAAATCGATGTCGAACGCGTCACGGCTATTAATATTGTGCCACCTGGCAGACGGCGAAAAATCTGTTGGTAAATTACAATCGTGCCTCGAACTCAGTCAATCAGCGCTCTCTCAGCATCTTGCGGTTTTGCGGCGAGACGGAATTGTGTCCACCCGGCGCAGTTCGCAAACGATATTTTATAGTCTCGCGAATGAACCGGCCCAGGAGATCATGAGCACCCTTTATGATTATTTCTGTAGCGGCGACTCCACAAAGGGCAATTAGTTTGTAGAAGTAGTGCAGCTAGCTTCTCCCTACCTATAGACACAGCGTGTAACCCGGAAGCTAACCTAATACCGACTCCTATAAAGCACCAACAGATCCGGCTAATTGCGCAATCTAACGTGAGGATCTAAGAGCATCGGTAGCAGCGATATCTATTTCATAATCCTCAGGATCAATCACGACACCATAGTCGTCTCGGGCAGATTCAATCGATACGAATCCATTCCTTACATCATGCCGCACCGAATTCACGGGCCGCTCTATCGGATCTCCATGACCACCGCCACCGGAGGCTATCGTGCCGAAAATATCTCCTCGTTTACAAGAAAATAAACTCATCGGCGATACATAGGCGTCCAAGACGACCGTACTAGTCCTTTCGTATTCCCGCAACTGAGGTAAAACATCGGATGATAGCGAAATAAATGCGGCGGGATACTCGCTTTCAATAATCTCCTGTACGCGAATCTCATGAATCGGATTTATAACAGAAAAAAGTAGGCAGACGGCGATCGACTCGACGCCCGCATCTTGGAATACCTTGATTGCATCGAGGACATCTTTTTCGTCCAGAGGTGTTATTATTTCGCCGGTGTAGCGTAATCTTTCGTCGACTTCAAGCGACAAGTATCGTGGGCATAACGGCTCGACTGGCCTGACCTTCCGAAACCACTCACCAGGCCGTTTCCGGCGACGTAATTCCAAAGTATCCCGGAACCCTTTCGTGGAAATACTCCCCACCTTTGCGCCATTCGACGTAAGGACGGCATTCGTAGCCACTGTACTCCCGTGCGCAATAACAGAAACATCTCGCAAAAATTCCGACAATTCGCAATGCAACGAAGTTGCTGCTTCAGCCAAGCAGTCGATAACCCCTATACTAAAGTCATCGGGAGTCGTCGAACTTTTGAAGACTTGCATGTTGCCTCCATCATCAAGCAGAACTGCATCCGTGAAAGTTCCTCCAGTATCGATCCCCACCCTGTAGATGAACAATTACCCCCTCTTTGCCACCCATCTCAGTCACGTAATCGGTGGCTTTTTTAAAACCTCGCGCCCTCACACACGTTGGAAACCTATTTCTACCTTAGCTTCAGCGCCCATCGCCTTCTATGACTCCAATTCGAAAGCAACTAATGGCCGACACCTCGCCATAACTCGAAATCGCCCAGACTCTCTCAAAGTACTAAGATTAAGACTATAAATGCACATTGAGTACTATGAAACGATATGGTTGTAAGTCAATGTCCTGAGACGAGCGAATTGATTCTGCGAGCGGTTATCCTCGCCTAGCGAACTCATGTGATTCACAGCCGGTCGCTGTGGGGTATAGTGATTGTACTATCGAACATCATCCTATTATGTATGACGCAATAATCATTGGTGCGCGTTGTGGCGGCAGC
>DPMX01000332.1:3024-6059 GCA_003540955.1 Gammaproteobacteria bacterium | reverse complement strand
GCGGCAGCCCTCTAGCCATGCTCTTGGCTCGCGCCGGGCTAAAGGTTCTACTTGTAGACCGGATGCGATTCGGCAGCGACATCATGTCAACACATTTCCTAAAGCGCACTGGCGCCAGCTTATTACAGAAATGGGGGCTGCTCGATACAATACGTCTACTCGAGACACCTGAGATCCGCAAACTCACGTTCAATCTCGACGGTGTGTCAATGAACGGAGTGGCACCAGCCTACGATGGGGTCGATGCGGAGTTCACACCAAGGAGATCCTATCTCGATAAAATCCTCGTTGATGCAGCGATCGAAGCGGGCGCTGAAGCGCGCGAGAAGTTTCACGTAAATACGCTAATATTCGACGATAATCGTGTTGTTGGAATTGTAGGTAAAGACAAAAACGGTCGGACTGTATCCGAGCGAGCGCGGATAGTGGTAGGAGCAGACGGGATAAACTCATTCGTCGCCAAAGAAGTCAAAGCTGGAATTTTTATCGATGCAGGTACTTACAACTGTGGATTCTACGCATATTACTCGGGAATGCCCGATCGCCGTGACGCAGTCACTCTATACGTTCGATCGCAACAACGACTAGCCTACATTACATTCCCGACGAATGATGCCTTAGACGTAGTATTTTTGTTCTGGCCCAATGCCGAAGCTGGTATCGTTCGTGCGGACCTCGAAAAGGCGTTTGGGAACAGCTTGCGAGCCGTACCAGAACTCGAGAGCCGAGTATCCGCTGCTAAGCGGGAATCCCCGTTCGCTGGCACGCACCGACTGGCAAATTTCTTCCGAGTCGCACATGGTCCGGGCTGGGCCCTGGTCGGCGATGCAGCAGTTCACCGCGATCCGATCACGGCCGAGGGGATCTCAAACGCGTTCTGTCATGCAGAAATACTGGCCGACGAACTAATTCGCGCATTCAACGAACATTCAAGCACTTTAGACGAGGCTACCGCCAGCTACGATCGACGACAGTTCAAACGCTTAAAACCGATGTTCGACTACACGGTACACCAGGCGATAATCCGACCCTCAACCCCGCAGTCCCTGGCACGGTTCAGCGAGGCTGCCGCTGATCCCGATTTGAGTAATCGCTTCCTCGGTGCTTTTATAGGGAGTGTTCCGTTAAACGTTGCATTTAAGAACGAAGTCCTCCAGGGGTTCACCGCAAGGGTTCAGCAAGCAAATGACGAGCGGCAGGACCGCAAGCTCAAAACACCGTGACTGAGTCCTAGAGCTTTCTCCTATAAGATTCTCGCGATAAAAGGCGCATATAACTTTTTCCCCTAAAAAGATTCGTATGCGTTGTAGAAATCAATGTTCTGCCATCGGTTCAACTTTAGACCCCTGCCAGAGAATTGCGAGGAAATTTCCAACGATAAAAGCGATGATGAATATCGCGGGTTCATATGATCCAAATGTAATCGAGGCAATCGCTGGTCCGGGACAGTAGCCAGAGATACCCCAGCCGATACCGAAAATCGCGGCACCGGCTAATAACGGCAAATCAATAGCTTCGTTGCCGGGGATTTGAAAGCGACTGGCAAAAAGCGGCCTTGACAAACATAAGACCCGCCGAAAGGTAAGTAAGGTTACGGCAACCGCACCACCCATCACTAACGCCAGACTCGGGTCCCAATTGCCCGTAATATCCAAGAAAGCGAGTACTTTTTCGGGATCGACCATTTGCGATACGGATAAGCCCACACCGAACAGAGCACCAGTTAGTAATGCAACGATTTGCTGCTTCACGATATACCACCGAGAACGTGCTGCACAATGAACGTAGTAGCCAGTGCGACAGAGAAGAATGTCACTGTTGCTGCCGCCGATCGACCCGAAGTTCTCCCCAAACCACACACGCCGTGACCACTGGTACAGCCGTTCCCAATACGACTGCCAAAACCGACGAGGGTGCCCGCAATCAGAAGTAATAACAGCGGAAAATTGTCACGCGGGGTAAAACTTGGCCCCATAATCTGCAACCACAACGAGCCGCCACAAACCAAACCAGCGAGGAAGAGTATGCGCCATAGTCGGTCGGGTGAGTGCATCTTGATCGCGCCTTGGACTATGCCGCTAACGCCAGCTATTTGGCCGTTCAGCCACAGCAACAATGTGGCCGCGGTTCCAATTAAAGCGCCACCAATCACGGCCGAATAAGGAGTAAAGTTTTCCATCGGACTTCCTCGAAACTAACTATTCTGGGACATTTCTCTTCTGACACACCACACTACGAGACAAATATTATAAGGTACTTCTAATATAATAAGGTAACATCAGCTGCTACTATGGCGCTTGGCACGCGGCAACCGTCGGTCTCCGTTAAAATCGACGTTGCGAAGTGTGTTTCTAATTCAATGATCGCGGGTCATGTCTGGGCCGGCACCTAAGGTGTTATGTGTTTTTAGGCCGAGTGGTTGGGGACTATCGCATCTAAACAACGAACAAAGGTAATTTACTGGAGGAGAAAAATGGCTCGACAAAACATCTCAGCAGTGAGCCCTTACGCCGACGCAATGGGATTCTCGCGCGCAGTACGCTCGAACGGCCACGTGTTTGTTGCCGGATGTGCGGCGATCGGGCAAGACGGTAAAAACGTCGGTATCGGTGACGCCGCCGCACAAGCCCGCCGTTGTTTCGAGGTCATTGAAGGAGCGCTTAAGGAGGCCGGATCAAGTCTCGAGGAAGTCGTCCTAACCCGAGTATTTCTTGTAGACACTAATGATGGCGACGCAGTGGCAAAGGTTCATGGAGAGGTTTTCCACAAGACACGACCGGTCACGAGCGCAGTCGTCGTTGCCTCTCTCCTTCACCCAGAATGGTTGGTCGAAATTGAGGCGCACGCGGTAATTGGAACGGACACTGACTGACTAACACTCATAACTCGGCCATTCTCAATACAGTTAGGCAAATCGTGGGCTTCCGGCCCTAGTCACACTCTATCCGAAAGTGACGAGTATCGCCCCCTTTCCTTAACAAATTAAAAAGTCCCCAGCCGGAACCCTGTCGGTTTGGCGCGCCCGGAAGGATTCG
>DPMX01000332.1:0-2684 GCA_003540955.1 Gammaproteobacteria bacterium | reverse complement strand
AGCCAGGTACTCTATCCAGCTGAGCTACGGGCGCTTTATTAAGAGCAGCTTATCCTCGGAATCAATCGTTCTTAAACTCCGGAGCTCCCCGCCTGCAGTCTGACTATGCGCCAAAGTTGACCCACTCCTCCAAGTCAACTAAACAAATGCAGGAGCTGGATTATCATGATCGAAGTGAGAGGTGTCAAATAAGTGTAAACTTCTATCAAAAAGATTGGAATTGCGTCATTCGCAACACGAGCTTCCACTGCCTTATTTTTTCCTTTCGCTCAGGACGCATTACGCATTAGACTGAGCATACTATGAGCACGGAGATTTAAGATGCTTGAAAATATGGATATCAACTGCGATATGGGCGAAAGCTTCGGCAATTGGAATATGGGTGATGATGTCGGAATGATGCCTCGTATAACAACTGCCAACGTTGCTTGCGGCTTCCACGCTAGTGATCCCCTGACGATGATCGAAACTGTGAAACTCGCGAAACAGCACAACATTGCGGTTGGCGCCCATCCCGGGCTTCCAGATTTACTGGGATTTGGACGGCGCGCGATGAACATCACTCCTGAGGACGCTTACGCTTACGTTGTTTATCAAGTGGGGGCGTTGCAAGGCGCGCTTGCCACCCAAGGCATGCAACTTCATCATATAAAACCCCACGGTGCATTTTACTCAGTGTTAAAAACTGACGAAGATCTCGCAACCGCGGTTGCAGCGGCAATTAAAGAACTGTCTGAGGATCCGATCCTATACTGGCCGGCACCCACTACCGCGGCAATGCCGTCGGCGGCCAAAAAGCTCGGTATTCGAGTAGTGGGGGAAATTTATCCAGATCTTATGTATGCCCCCGACGGATCATTGATTCTACAACGCGAGAAACACGAAACGGACGTGAAGTTTGCAGCGTCCCAAGTTCAACGTTATGTGGAGACCGGGAAGGTTGAAGCCAACGACGGTTCCTTGGTGGAACTCGACGCGGAAAGTCTGTGCATCCACGGGGATGGCCCCAATTCGGTTTCTGTGGCTGACGCCATTCGGGAGACCCTAGACGGGATAGGTTGTAAAATTGATCCGGTAATGCATACCTGAGAGAAACAACGATGAAATTTGGTTTAATGTTTACCTTCCAGCTTCCGCCTAACTGTGGTATCCCATGGAACAGACCGTACCAAGACATGCTTGATTGTTTGCCCCTCGCCGAAGACTTGGGTTATGAGTCGATGTTCATGGCAACTCACCATGCCAAGACCGATGGTCTATGTCCTGGGCCATTGATCGCCTGTGCAGCCGCAGCTGCTGTAACGAAAACAATGCGCATTGGAACTGCAGTATTGCTTGTCCCCATGTACGCACCGCTAAAACTTGCCGAAGATATCGCCGTGCTGGACAACCTGTCGCAAGGTCGGTTCGTTTTCGGTGGTGCGCCCGGTTATGTTGCCGAAGAGTTCGCCGCGCATGGTATCCCACGCGCGCAACGGATCGGACGCTTCGAAGAGTCGTTGGATCTGATGATCACCGCGTGGACCCAGGATGAGTTTGAGTTCGACGGAAAATATTTCCAAGTTCCACCTACCGTCATGACTCCAAAGCCGATGCAACAACCTCATCCGCCCATTTGGTACGGGGTCTCCGCCACGAAATCTCTCGAACGCGCTGCGCACCGTAAAGCTGTTCAGATCATGTCGCCTCGCCACGGCGTGGACGAGTTGATGCACCACTATGCGCCTTACGAATCAATGGCCGCCGAGATTGGATGGAAAATCCCAGAACGACCAATTATCAGACAGGTGTTCATCGCAAAAACGATGGCTGAGGCTGAAGCGATCGCTGCACCTGCAGTAAATCATCTGTATCGCGAGATATATGGGAAAGCATCGGCGGCAGGCGATCGAGTCTTACGGGCTGATGACGGCAGTATCATCACAGACTACGAGCAAGTCGGGTTTGAAAATTTTAAAGATCGCTACATCATCGGTGATCCTGATTTTGCTATCGAGTCGATAAAACGCTACGAGAAAGCCTGTAATCCAACCGAAATGGTTTGCTGGATGCATATGCCGGGAATCACCGGTGTCGACGCAATGGGCTCGGTAGAGCTATTCGCACAAGAGGTCATGCCTAATTTTCGATGATTCCGACGGCCCCTATGGGGATAGCACTACAGAACGTAAACCTCATAACCGCAAGGCAACGCTTACTACGCTACTCCCATCATGATTGATAAGGCCTCGCCCAGCGACATCCACGAAATCACGGCCGTTACAGTTACCGGCATGTCAAATGATGATCGCGATGAAATGGCGATCCCTTCCTATTCGCACACAAACCCATTAGTCCGATGGCTGATGTGGCGCCGATATGAGGTCCTCGCGAAATTTCTTGGTGCAGGATCGGAACGCACGGCTCTTGAATTCGGGTGCGGAATGGGGTTGTTCCTGCCAGAGCTAGGTAGCCGGTTCGATCGAGTGTTCGCTGTCGAACTTTTCCCTGATTACGCCAAAATATTATGTGCCCGTCGTTCGCTTAATACTCAATTCGTTCCTACACTCGACGAAATCCCTAATTCGGAAATTGACGTGATCGTGGCGGCTGACGTGTTAGAGCATCTCGAAAACCTACCGACTTATTTATCGAAATTTGCCAATATTCTCAAACCCGCCGGCAAATTACTCGTCTCAGGCCCG
>DPMX01000311.1 GCA_003540955.1 Gammaproteobacteria bacterium | reverse complement strand
AATGATCTGCCGAAAAGTGCTGATGCCGCGCCCAACGAGTGGATGAAGAAAGCTTAAGGAAGTGTTCCCAGACTGAATCTACCTTGATCGGCCGCCGCTTAATCGTGTGCCTTTCCAACCACAATATCGTAAGCTTGGACAATGTTCAGTCTACGCGACAAGACAGCAATCAGTGGAGTCGGGGAAACCACCTACGCCCGCGAGAGCGAAAAAAGCCAGCTCGCCCTGACACTTGAAGCCTCGCTGCGAGCAATAGCTGATGCTGGATTGGACCCAAAAGAAATCGATGGCGTAATACCCTACTCAGGTGGGGGCATTGTCGCCGAAGACTTTATAACCAATTTTGGCTTGCCCGATCTACGGTACTCCGCACAAACCCCAATGGGTGGGGCAAGCCCGGTGGCGGCCTTACAAAGCGCCGCGATGGCCGTTGCGACAGGGGTCGCTAACCACGTGTTGGTAGCTCTGGGACGTGGCAGTATATCAGGTGGTCGAATCACGAGTCGGCTTGCTCAAATGCCGCAGATGCGACTCGTGGCCGAATTTGAAATGCCGATTGGCACGAATGCCCCGGCGCAGTTCTATGCGCACATGGCCAGACGTCACATGGAACTCTACGGGACCACGAGCGAACAATTCGGTGAAGTTGCGATCACATGTAGGCAAAATGCTACGCTAAATGAACGTGCAATGATGCGAAAGCCGATGACGCTCGACGATCATCAAAACTCGCGTATGATCGCTGACCCGTACCGCCTATTCGATTGCAGCCTCGAAAGTGCAGGCGCAGCGGCGGTGGTAGTCAGTAGCACCGAGCGCGCACGGGATCTCGCACACCCTCCAATCCTAATAAGTGGCGTTGCCGAAGGTCACCCTGAGTCACCCAGCGCGATTACTCAACGTCCAGATTTAACCCGGATGGGCATCGCCCGAGCTGCACCAATTGCGTTCGCGATGGCAGATGTAACTCATGCGGACATCGATGTGGCTGAAATCTATGATTGTTTCACGTACATCGTGTTGTGCCAGCTCGAAGATCTCGGCTTTTGTGCCAAAGGGGAAGGTGGGGAGTTTGTCGCCGACGGACGAATCCGGCTTGACGGAGAGTTGCCCATTAATACTCACGGGGGTTTGCTATCCGAGGCACATATTGCCGGCATGAATCACATTGTAGAATTGGTTCGTCAACTTAGAGGAGACTGCGGCGAACGGCAGGTTGAAGATGCTGAAATCGGCCTCGTCACGGGCTTTGGGGATCTAGGAGACGGTTCAATAGCGATCATGCACCGATGACCGAACAGTACAAGCAACTGCCAAAGAAACCAAGACCGGAGCCGTCGGCGGAGAACCAACCGTATTGGGATGGACTGCTGAAACATCGGCTTCTTGTGCAGTGCTGCTTGAAGTGCCAGAAATTACGCCACTATCCGCGTCCTATGTGCGATGCGTGCTATTCGATGGATTTCACCTGGCAGGAGATTAATGGACATGGAACGATACACAGTTGGACAGTGAGTCATCACCCCTTCCATCATGGCTTCAAGCATGAAGTACCGTACGTTACGGTCACTGCTGACCTAGACGCGGGCGTACGGCTACAAGCACCACTAGTTGGTCACGGCGAACCGACGCTTAAAATCGGCCTAGCAGTAGTTGTTGCGTATATTGATGTCGGCGCGACCTTGACCTTACCGTGTTTCAACCTAGTGCCTTAATTTCTTATGGAAAAACTCATTAATGACGAGATCCGATCCTGGATTGGACGCGCAGATAAACCAATTCGCATCCTGGTTTCCCGGCGCGACATAGTGAAGTATTCGATTGCGACCGAACAATTAAACCCAAAGTATTTACATGGCGATGAGGCGCCACCTATGTTCCTATTTGGTGCGGATCGGGCGTTAACCCGCATCCCTGATTTAGGGCCAGACGGTCTACGCCAAGATTCACTGTTACCTGACTTACCACTTAAGCGGGTGATGGCCGGCGGCGTGAGGCAACGGCATATGCGGCCAATCGTACCGGGTGATACATTGTTGATCACTCGAAGTATCACCGATATCTATGAAAAATACGGATCTAGTGGCGCTCTGATTTTCGTCGTCTACGACATAAGCGTCACCAGTGAAGAAGGAGAGCTCGTCATGCAACAAACGCAAAACCGAATCATTCGATAACGCTACTGTGCCAAATCTTAACCAACTTAAAGTTGGCGACGCTCTCCCTGAGCGAAACCACCATCCAACTAACGTATCGTTGTTTTTGTACAACGCCGCTATCTGGAACCCCCATCGCATCCATTACGACGAAAGATATACAACCGATGTCGAGAATCACCCTGGAATAATAATTGACGGGCCACTACAGGGCGACTGGCTCACGCAGGCTGTGATCAACTGGTTGGGTGATGATGGTCAACTTGTCGAATTTGAGTACTCAAATCGTAGAGCATCAATACTTGGCGAAACTCTGACATCCGGCGGAAGTGTTACTTCGATTAGTGGTACTACCGTAGCTCTTGACATTTTCATCCGCAATGAAGCTGGAGAGGTCGTCACACCAGGAAATGCTATCGTCCGAATAACAGCCTAACTGAGCACCAGATATTTCTACGTCGCTCCGACTCAATATAGTGAAATCATGGCCAATATTATTAGTTTAGTTAAATTGACACCCGAGGGTGTAAGTGCAATCCATGACGTAGATCCGTCAGTGAAACTGGTCGAAGCTGGTGGATGGTTTGAAGGTGAATACGCTGATTCATGGCCGACCGAGACAATCGATCGCTATGTTCGTGGGACCGGGCACGGTACCCGAGCTGAGCGCGATAGGATCTTAGAGTCTGCTGAGATCATCATCGGCGGGTTCCCGATCCCACTCGATTTACGCGGTCGGGCACCGGGTTTGAAATGGGTACACCAGACGCCAGCGGGCGCAAGCAATTTGCGTAGCGGCGATCTCTGGGGGTCGGAAGTTGCGGTGACGACTTCTCGAGGATACGGTGAAACAACGGCGATCGCTGAATACGCGATTGCTGGGATCATGAGTTTCGCAAAGGGCTTCCACCAAGCAAGCGGAGATGGAGATCGCGCCAAGTTCAAACACAGTCTGTACGAGATTAGAGCGATTGAGGAGAAAACCTTATGTGTAATCGGAGCTGGGGGCATCGGCCACGAGATTGCCCGCTTAGGTAGAGCGCTCGGTATGCGGGTAATCGGTACCCGGTCCAAACCACAGCCTGATGCCAATACTGCATTCGATAGGATCGAAGGCCCGAACCGGCTATATGAGTTACTCAGTGAAAGCGATTACGTTGCGGTGAGTTGCCAATGGACAGAGGCGACAACAAATTTACTTGACCACCTAGCATTTGCTGCGATGAGACCCGGCACGATCGTCGTTAACATTGCTCGCGGAGAAATTATCGACGAGACGGCTCTACTCGCCGCGCTTGATTCTGGACACCTGGGAGGCGCCATCTTGGACGTCTACGTAGGCGAATTTGAATCGCCACCAGAAGCCCGTCTCTGGCAACATCCAAAAATTCTCATAACCCCCCATATCTCTTATCGGACTGACCGCAGTAGACTACGTGCAATCGAATTATTTTGTATTAATTTGCGCCGTTATCTTGACGGCGACCCACTCGAGAACCGGATCGATTGGTCGGCCGGTTACTGAACCATCCAAAACTACCGAGAACCTACTCTACCTTAAAGAAAAATGTTTTGCCGTCATGGAGGGATCATCAGAGACAATCACGTAAGTCGCTATGCAAAAACGCACAATTGACGAATGTGCACAGCGAATGTGATATCGCGATTATTGAGGCTCGTTCGGATCAAACGGCAGAACACTTTTAAATCTCAGAGTAGACGAGAAATAGCGCGAGACCGTTAGGTAATATGTTCATGATGCGAATTTACTCAGCACCAAAAACACGTAGGCCGATGACGCCTGCGACAATCAAAGTTATACAACCCAGGCGAGCGACGGTCGCCACGTCACCATAATACAGGATCCCAATCAACGCGACCCCGGTTGCGCCGATCCCGGTCCACGCCGCATAAGCCGTACCGATTGGTATTTGACGCATCGCAAACGACAACAGCAATAGGCTGAGAGCGCCGACCACTATTGTGACCAGTGAAGGAGTGAATTTTGAGAAGCCAGCGGATTCTTTTAACGCAATAGGCCAAATGCATTCAAGCACCCCCGCCGCGAATAAATAGAGCCACGCCATCAAATACCTCCAATCACTACACCAACAATCTTTGCGTCCAACCCGGGGCTTAGTAACTGCCGCGCCGTTACCAAGGATTTGTTCGAGCAACTAATCACCTCACCACGCATTAATGGACGGTATAGAACATCAAAACACCCCCGACCATAGCGCCCATGCCGAGTAATTCTAGCCCAGAAACCCTCTCGCGAAAGTAGCACCAGGATATGGCGACTGTAAAAATAGCCTCTATTTGGCCGACCGCTCTTACATAGGAAGCATTTTGTAGTGCAAATGCACTGAACCATCCGAGAGATCCCAAAGCGCTAGTAAAGCCAATGAATCCGATAATCCGACGGTTCGGCCAAAGCTGCCTAAAAACAACCGGCTCTCGCAGCAGTATCCAAACACCAAGAACTATAGTCTGTATTCCGGTTCCAATTAGGACTGTCCAGGTACCCCGCCAAAGGAAGTGGCCAGGTTGTAATACAAGCGTCGCTTCACGGAAAAATAAGTAAGACATGGTAAACATCAATGCACAACTGAATGCTACCCGTGCAACTTTTCCAAACAACCCCGAGCTTAGGGCTGCGCCCCGCGTCCCCAAGTCATGTCCTTCGAACTTGCCGATCAGCATCAACAAAACACCTACGAACACGACTAATAGCCCCGCCCAACCCACCACGGATAAGCGTTCGGAGAAAAGAACCGAACCGATGAGCGCTGTCAACAAAATATCACTCTTGGTCAGCATCGTCCCAACCGCAAAACTCCTCAGCGAGAACATGTGAATCAGCAACGCTGTCGCTAACGCTTGCGACATTGCACCGCCAAACACATACAGAATGTAGCTTCGGCTAAACGTAGGCACTCCGCCGCCTTGCAGGCTTAAAAGAACGACGAGAAACAGAGCGATGAATGGGAGACCAAACAGCGCACGCACATAGGTAGTCCCCATCGTCGACATGCTATGGCTCAACGTTTTTTGAGCAGCGGTTCGAATCGCTTGCATCAGCGCAGCAAAAACACTCAGCGGGATCCAAAGTAGTTCCATAACTTTCCTTACGTAGACGACGACAACGTTATCTACGCGTGTCAGAAACAGGGAGACTTCGTAGACACTAGTTAAGGTCCCTCAAGCACCCCAGGTAAAGTACCAATATCATCAACCCAGTCGAGAGCGGAGCGTCGCCAAATCTGTTTATTTGGTTTTAGAAAATCACGTTGAGCCAACGTGCCTATCCGTAAACCATAGACTTTCGGGCCATCCCCTACGGTCGTTGCATAAATCGCCGAGCCGCATTCCGCGCAGAACCCCTGTGCCCGCTTGTTACCACTTTGCGCCGTCTTAACATAAATCTTCGGCTCTACCGAGCTAAAACTTAAAGCGTCGGGGAGAGTGAACACAACCGTCCGAAACGCAGTACCAGACAACGCTTGGCAATCTGTACAATGACAAATTAAGATTCGCTGAGGATCGATTTCTGCCGTGTATTTGATCACACCGCAGTGACACCGCCCGTTAACATTCATTTACCTCCTCCTCTATATCACAAGTAACTTTGATAACAAGACCTACGAGATCTTGCCGATATTAGCCCTAACTGAACCCCACCTCTGTCCACTTTGCAATCCATTTCTCGTGACCCAAAATTATTTGCATGGCTACTAGATCGCCTCTTGCTTCGCTTGAAGGCTGGATTGGTTAATTTTGCATTCTAAACCCCACGAATTTCAGGCACCGAGAAGACAACTAGCCCGAACCCATAAGGCAAAGGTGCTAGATTGAAAAAATATCACGATCAAACGACAATCCCTAGGTAAATCCATGGAGAAATGCCGTGCGTATAACAACTATCGAGTGCGTCTTGTGCGCGTTCGTCGCGGTGCTGTTGACAATCCCTGTTGATGCGGCCTCGCCTGCTCCGCTACAACTAAAAGTCTTTAGAAGCTCCGAAGATCATATGGAGTTAGGCGTCAACTCGGCAATTATCTACGGCGAGAGCGACGCGGTCCTTGTCGATGCCCAATTCACCCTCTCCAACGCACACCGTCTGATTGCCGAAATCCTAGAAACCGGACGCACAGCGACGCAGTCCTTGTCGATGCCCAATTCACCCTCTCCAACGCACACCGTCTGATTGCCGAAATCCTAGAAACCGGACGCACTTTGACTACTGTTTATATCACCCACGAGCATCCTGACCACTTCTTAGGCCTACCCATCGTGGCGGAGGCGTTCCCCAACGCGAAAATAGTTTCAATAAGAGAAAGCGCTGATGATATAAATGCGAGTTACGGGTTCAAACTGAGATACTGGGGGAATAAAATACTAGGCAACAACGGCGCGAAGACCACAGTATTTATAGAAACGCTTGAGGAGCCATTGATCATCTTAGAAGGAAGAAGACTTGAACTTCTAGGGCCCTTTCAAAGCGATGGTCCGAATTCTAGCGTCGTGTGGATACCCTCAATTAAGACTCTTATCGCATCGGACTTTATCTATGATCATGCACATGCCTGGATGTCCGCAGCGAAAACACCGGCGTTACGACGAGCGTGGTTAGACGCGCTCGATATACTTGAAGCCCTACGGCCCGAAGTCGTCGTGCCTAGCCACGCGCCGTCGGCCAAACATTTATCTCCCGCTTCGATAAATTACACTCGCCAATATATTAAAACGTTCATAGCGAAACTGGAGGAAACTGAAAATTCCGATCAGCTTGCGGATGAAATGCGCCGCATCTACCCCGATATTTCAATGCAATTCTCAATAGAATATAGCTCAAAGATCGTCAAAGATGGATGGGTCTGGGAAGGACAATGGCCCGAGTCCCGGAGTAACATGAAACCCGAATAGCTGCTCCACATGTACCGCACTAACTATGGCCGGTGCAGAAATTAAAAACGCTTCCTAATATCCAAATAGAACACTGCGGAGTAATTGTAGATGACAGATAAAATAGGAGCTACAGCGCTGATCGTGGGAGGTACCACGGGTATTGGCCTCGCTACCGCAACTCGATTTGCAATTGACGGAACGGCTGTCGCAATCGCAGGACGAGATATCGCTCGTGGCAAAGACGCGCTAAAAACTTTAAAGGCAACTGGCGCTGAAGCAATATACCTTGAAGCAGATGTTCAAGAAACCACCGCAATGGAAGCCCTTGTAACTGAGGTGACTGCAAAATGGGGTCGGTTGGATTACGCTTTCAATAACGCTGGTTGGGAGGGAATCCCAGGGCGGATCGAAGATGCCAAAGAATCCGACTGGACCCGCATGATCGATATCAAATTGAACGGTGTCTGGCGGGGATTACGCGCACAGATTACCCAAATGCGGAAACAAGGCCATGGCGCTATCGTAAATATGGCCGGCAACTGGGGACTCAATGGATTTCCACACTATGCGGCGTACTGCGCCGCTGCTCATGGGATAGTTGGACTCACAAAAGCGGCCGCGTTGGAAGTCGCCGCTGCTAACATTCGGATTAATGCCGTGTGCCCTGGTGCGGTTGATTCACCAATGCTCGACCGTATGGTCGATCATAGTACTCAGGCGAAAGAACAATTTGGTAAGCAACTAGCGATCGGTCGCATTTGCACGTCCAAAGAGGTCGCTAACCTCGTTGTCTGGCTATGCTCCGCGGAGGCCTCCTATATAAACGGCTCGAGTCTCCCGCTGGATGGAGGCGGCACCTAGAACGTTCCTGCGCGTTTTCTAGCCAGGATCAAATTTATTTTCAGCCCTTAAGTGCCTGCGTTGAATTTTTTACTTTCTTAGTCCCACCGCGCTTTGAGGTCTTTGGCTTTCTCGATTTTTTTAATTTTTCTGCTGTGCGTGCCCTGCCTCTTGTAGTGTTCTCGTCGAAACCGTGGTCAAGCTCTATGTGTAATTTTCTACCGCAAACGCGCACCTTACGCAAATGTTGAAAAACATCCTTCGGCATTCCTCCGGGTAGGTCCACTGTACTGTATGTATCATAAAGTTTGATATATCCGATATTCTCATTATCGAGCCCTGCTTCGTTTGCGATTGCACCCACGATGTGTTTCGGCAGAACTTCGTGATCACGTCCGACGGCTAGCCGATAACGTTCCATCCCAGGTTGGAGCTTTTTAACGGATCCAGGTCGATCGTGCGAAGGTTTACGGTTGTTTCGACTTGAATGAGTTCGATTAGGCGCCTTAGGCCCGCGTGTTTCCTCTCCCTTGAACCCTTGCTCTGGAATTTTCGCTAACTTAGGACTCAGCGGCCGATCACGTTGCGCCAAAAATGCAAGCGCAGCAGCGATATCGCTGAGATCCGCGCCAAGCGTTTGTTGGTAACTTGCGATAACTGAAGCGAACGTATCAAGGTCTTCAGATTCTATTGTCGAGGTAATTAACGCTTTAAATTGATTAACTCGATGATCGGCAATATCTTCCTGACTCGGTAAGAGCATCATATCGATACTATGTCCGGTAGCCTTCTCGATGGACCGGAGCATACGTCGCTCACGGGGAGCAACAAACAATATCGCTTCACCGCTGCGGCCAGCACGAGCAGTACGTCCTATCCGATGAATATAACCCTCGGTGTCATAGGGAATATCATAGTTTACAACGTGGCTGACTCGTTCGACGTCGAGCCCCCGAGCAGCAACATCCGTTGCCACGAGGATATCCAAACGCCCGACCTTTAAACGGTCAACGGTACGCTCGCGCAAAGCCTGAGCCATGTCCCCATTCAAAGCGGCACTCGAAAATCCACGAGCTTCAAGCTTCTCTGCAAGCTCAACAGTTGCGGTTTTCGTCCGTACAAAGATCAGCATCGCCTCGAAGTCCTCTACTTCGAGTATCCTAGTTAGTGCATCGAGTTTGTTACGCCTTGTAACTTGGCAGTACCTTTGGCGTACAGTTGAGACAGTTACGGACCTAGATTTAATCTTGATTTCAACTGGATATTGCAAATGCCGTTGTGCAATCTTCCTGATTGCACTCGGCATCGTAGCTGAAAACAACGCCACTTGTTTCTTCTCTGGGCATGTGGAAAGTATCGCATCCACGTCATCCACGAAACCCATACGAAGCATTTCGTCAGCCTCGTCCAAAACTACTGTTGAGATACTTTTTAAATTTAAGGTGCCCCGGCGAATATGATCCTGTATCCGACCCGGCGTCCCCACGACCGAGTGCACTCCGCGGCGTAATTGCCGTAGTTGTGAATCCATTCCTTGGCCCCCATAAACCGGTAATACATGGAAACCCTTGACATATCGCGCATATGTTTGCATGGCCTCTGCCACTTGGATCGCTAACTCCCGTGTTGGAGTAAGAACCAAAATCTGAGGATGCAGCAGGTTGAGATCAAGCCGCTGGATCGCTGGCAACGCAAATGCGGCAGTTTTCCCTGTGCCAGTTTGTGCCTGCCCAACTACATCACGTCCCTCTAAAAGCGGTGGGATTGCGGCTTTTTGAATCGGTGACGGGGTTTCGTAGCCAGTCTCTGCCACCGCCTTTAAAAGTGTCTCGTTAAGCTTCAGAGACGCGAAAGCGTTCTCTGAAGCAACATCGCTGTGGCGCTGTCTATCGTAGGTGGTAACTGCTGCGTTCACGGTTAGGCCTAAAACTGGATTGACGGGAAGGGGTGTAGATCATACGATATTTATCCGGCCGGCGCTCGTTAGCAGCACATATTAACGCTAGACTCAACAACTTAAGCTGGTGAGAGATCACCGATTGGCTATTGTGATACGGACGGTCCCCTGATTAATTGTTCGTATATTTCGGAACGACTAATCGCGAAACCAGTAATTTCAACCTAAGGGCGAATCGTCATCGAGATGCGATTTCTCGTTAAAGCTTTTGTCGCGTTTTGCGTATGCGCCACCGGTATAACGGGCGTATACGGGTCCGATAACGAAGACAATCTTGGACAAGATGCGACGAGACCGCGCTCGCGACTCGACCTTAGGGTTCAATATCAACAGGTCGAGAGTGATGTTGAGCTAGTAAGATTAACCGCGCGAATCGATCAGCCTATTACCATCGGCAATGGCTGGAAACTCAATACACGCGTGAGCCAGGGTTTCTTTTTCAGTGACCTCCCTAGTTCTGATAATATTGATCGCGAAACGGAAGAAGGCTTCGGAGATTTACTCACCCAGGCATTCTTTATTCCGCCATCAGACAGTAATGTCTCCTTTGGATTCGGTTTGCGCGCGATATTCCCCACTGCAACCCAAGACCAACTCGGTAGTGGCAAGTATAGTTTAGTTCCTATTGGCGTTGTCTTGCATTTCCCTACTTGGCTCGCCTCAGGGAGCTTCATCGGCGTTGGAGTTCGCAATCAAGTCGGATTTGGGGGTGACAAAGATCGTAAAGACATTAACGAACTTCAGATTGCCCCGATTGTAAACATTCGACTACCCCGGAAATCATTCGTGAGTTTTTTCCCCACGATCAGGAGAGATTGGAAAAATCAGAATGACGTGTTCGTGCCGTTCGATCTTGCGTTTGGCCGTGCCATCGGTAGAGGGAAAATTGGATCGCTTCGCTTACAAGTACCACTGATCGACAAACAGAATCGCTATGATTGGACTTTGGAAGCACGTGTGACATTTCTTTTTTAGCACTGAACTGGACCGTCGTAGATTCGTGCAACGTCGACATTGACAGGGCAGCTTATTTTTGTTCGGATGAATTCGGATTTAGAATTCTAGCGATAAAACAAGAACTGATGCCGCCCTCAAGGCATAATACCTCCGCCCATAGCGGAGGCTGAGACCAAAATTGGGAGATATATGGACTTTAGTAAAGAGGAACTAATAGAGGCTTACGCACAAATGCGCCTCATCCGTGAATTCGAAGAAGCGCTTCATCGCACAGCTGAAGAAAATAATACATTTGGATTTGCCCACCTCTATGCGGGTGCAGAGGCATGTGCCGTCGGTGTTTGCATGCATCTTAGACCAACTATCCACGACGTCATCACCAGCACCCACCGCGCACATGGGCACTTCATTGCGAAAGGTGGTGATGTGCATGCTATTGCACAAGAAATATTTGGCCGCGCTGGTGGCTCAGGCGGTGGTAAGGGTGGCACCATGCACGTGGCAGACTGGAAAGTTGGGATGCTCGGTGCTAATAGTATTATCGGTGCTTCAACGCCGCATGCGTTAGGGGCTGCGTTCACTGCGAAGTACAAAAATACCGACGGTGTTGCTGTAGCATTTGGTGGGGACGGCGCGTCTAATCAAGGTGCAGTATTTGAATCGATGAACTTTGCCAAAGCGTATGAACTACCCGTTGTCTTTGTACTCGAAGATAATGGCTACGCCGAAAGTACCTATAAATCTTACACGACAGCTGGCAATCCATGCGCGCGCGCTGCTGGATTCGGAATTCCATCAGTGTCCATTGATGGGGCGGACTTCTTTGCCGTTGCTCAGGCAGCGAAGGAAGCAATTACTCGCGCACGCAATGGCGGCGGCCCAAGCTTTATCCATTGCGAACTACCACTGTTTTTCGCTCACTTCGAAGGCGACCAGGAAACCTATCGAGCGAGCGGCGAAGTATCTAAACT
>DPMX01000363.1:5328-7571 GCA_003540955.1 Gammaproteobacteria bacterium | reverse complement strand
TGGTTTACGTTCACCACGCTATCGTGGGGACATCGCGATAAAAGATGGGCTCATCGTTGAGATCGGCCACATCGAATCCCACCGGGCGACCAAGGTATTGGATGCTGATGGGATGATCGTCGCTCCCGGTTTTGTAGATTTACATACTCATTACGATGCTCAAGTTTTCTGGGATCCCTACTGTTCTATCTCTAGTTGGCACGGAATTACGACCGTCGTCATAGGCAATTGCGGCTTTGGGTTCGCGCCTGTGGTGCCGGAAGCTCGGGAACGTTCGATGCTATCTATGACCCGAGTCGAAGCAATACCATTAGCATCCATGCAAGAAGGTATGCCCTGGGATTGGGAGACCTTCCCCGAGTATATGGATAGTGTCGATCGGACACCGAAGGCTATGAATATCATCCCATACGTGCCGATCAGCCCCATCTTGATTTCGGTGCTTGGGCTTGAGGACGCAAAAGCGGGACGAATGCCGACCCAATCCGAGCACAACGAGATGTGTCGGATCCTTAATGAATCACTGGACGCCGGAGCTTGCGGATGGTCAGCACAACGGCTACCTACCTCTGGGCCAGGAGCGGCGCAACTTGATTTTGATGGCACGCCGATGCCAACCGATGTCATGAACAATGAAACCGCGATCGAATTCGCCAAGGTCTTGCGTCAGCGCAATGCCGGCCATATGCAAACAACCATGGTCACCGGCGATCCAAAAGCAGATCAAGCTCACATGGAGGAATTGGCCAATATTAGTGGCCGGCCACTGGTATTCAACGTTGTACAAGCACAAGACACAAAGCCTCATATTCACCGTAAAGTTATCGAGTGGCTAGAACGATGCCGCGCCAACGGAACACGTGTTTACGGCCAAGGTTTGACTACTGACGCAGGGTTTTCATTTACCTTTGTGGATTGGAATTTATTCGATGAGTGCCCAGCTTGGCGCGAGGCAACGGTCGGTACTAGAGAAGAGCGACTGGCTAAACTAGCCGATCCCGAACGCAGACCGGCATTGCGTAAACAAGTGCCTGCATTCGTACTTGGACCATTTGAGAATATCGTGGTCACGGGGCCGGTCGGACCAGAATCGCAGCAGTGGCTCGATCATCCGATCGGCTTGATTGCTGAGAAAACTGGTAAACATCCGGTCGACGCGATGCTCGATATTGTCGTTGCTGATGGGCTAGATACCGAATTCTTTTCGATGCCACCGAATACCCGACTGGATTATCTAAAAGAGATCGTCGACAACCCGTATATTCTGTTTGGTGTCTCAGACGGCGGTGCGCACACGAAATTCCTCACAGCGGGTCGTTACCCAACAGAAACGATCATCAAAATCGTGCGGGAACATAACATGCTAAGCCTTGAGGATGCACATTGGCGCTTGTCGGCATTACCAGCGCAACTCGCTGGTTGTAACGATCGTGGTACCTTAACCATCGGATCGCCCGCGGATATTTTGGTGTATGACTACGAAAATCTCGCGATCACACCCCCCGAAGTCTTGCACGATATGCCTGGCGGCGAATGGCGCCGGGTGCAACGCGCGAAAGGGTATCGCTACATCCTTATCAATGGTGCAGTAACCATTGAAAACGACGAACAAACCGATGTTTTTTCGGGCGAATTATTGCGTCATGGTCGAGGAGGATCCCGCAAACAGATACCGATCGCTGCTGCTTAACCCGCTGTGCGAGATACTTTAGGTCCTGATCCACTCTCCAATTTGGAATATACCTACTACGGGTTGCCCATAGCAAATGTCGTTGAGGCATCTAAATCCTAGCCAATCGAAGGCAACTATAACAGTATGAGAGCTGCAAACCCGATGGGTAACGGCCGTGAGATTTATACGAGTATTTCCAATCGCACGGGGACACATTGAATCCTACGGCGTCTCCGGCAGTGCCACTATAGCGAACAACGCGGGTTCCGCGCTGACAACTCTCGTGTCATGGCCTTTCCCGGAAACATCTTCAAGCAAGATTACGTCACCAATTGAGAATTGCCGAATTTCACCGTCTGCAACTTCGATCTCAATCGCCCCGTCAAGCATGAAAACAAATTGTTTGTGTGGCGCAGGATGCCAATTTCCACGCCAATCTCCGTCAGCAGTAGTAAACACTACAGTTTTTGCGGCCTGCATTGCAGCTACTCCAACGGGACCGGCGGGTGGCGCAAAATCCTTGAGTTCGAAATTAACCTCGGTATCCGCGAAATAAGTATGCCCTTTATGT
>DPMX01000363.1:0-5052 GCA_003540955.1 Gammaproteobacteria bacterium | reverse complement strand
CGAAATTAACCTCGGTGTCCGCGAAATAAGTCTGCCCCTCGGGGTCCATCAAGACACGGGTGTAAATTACGCTTGCGTCACCCGATGGATCACCAGCCACGATATTATTGCTCATGAACAAACTCGTTATGACGACAAGCACTGCGATGAAAATCTCTTTCATTGTGTTCCAATCCACATTATTAAAAAAAACCCAAATGTTATATCGCCTTCCAGTAGTATTGGCTACTGGGCAACCCAACCCCCATCCACTGGAATCGACACACCGGTAACATACGAGGACTTGTCCGACAACAACCAAGCTGTAGCTTCGGCGATCTCAGCTGCTTTTGCGACCCTGCGCATCGGCACTGCCTTAATCAATTGCTCACGTATTTTTTCGCTCGCATCGGTCACACGATCCAACATCGGCGTTTCGATAAACCCCGGACATACGGCATTGACCCGGACATTCTTAGACGCGTATTCAAGCGCAACCGTTTTCGTAAGCCCAATTACCCCATGTTTAGACGCATTGTAACTGGCCGCACCAGGGATCCCGATTAGCCCTGCAGCGGACGAAGTACTTACGATACTCCCACCATTTTCTTGCCTGATCATTTGTTCAATTTCACATTTGATACAGATAAAAACCCCTGTGAGATTTACACGTACCACACGGTCCCAATCTTCCATCGGCACATCAAGTATCTTAGCTGTGGGCCCTTCAATCCCGGCATTATTAAACGCCCCATCGAGCGACCCATGCGCTTCAACTATACCTGCAACCAGTGTTTTGACCTGATCGTAATCACCGACGTCAACGTGATGGTACTCGGCGTCACCGCCAGTATCATTAACGATAGCGGCCGTTTTCTCCCCCTCTTGATCTTGCAAATCGGCAACTATGACCCTGGCGCCCTCAGCACCCAACACCTTGGCCGTTGCGCGTCCGATCCCGCTACTGCCCCCTGTCACTAATATTACTTTATTCGTTAATATAGGCACGTCATTTTTCTCCCAGAAAATAATTTAAAGTGAACATCATCCACAAGCTGCAGCAACCATGAACCCGAGATTATCGTGACCCGATTACGTGCACTATGTTGAAGCGATTGTGTCAATACAAGAGGTACAACCGATAAAGGAAGATCTATGTCTGATCAAAATAAGATTGAAGCGCTTATCGCACGACAAGAGATTGCAGAAGTCATCTACCGCTATGCTCGCGGGATAGATCGCCTAAATTTCGACCTGATACGCGATTGCTACCACCCAGATGCCTACGATGACCACGGTTCATTTAGCGGAAGTGTCGAAGATTTCATAGTCGCCGCAAAAAGCTTTTTGGCACGTTGGACTGCAACACAACATTTTATGGGAAATATGTTGATCGAAGTTGAGGGTGACAAAGCGAAGGCCGAAACCTACGCCGTCGCTTATCACCGACGCGAGGACGTTCACGGTAATGGTAAAGATGATGTAATGGGGATCCGATATGTCGATCGTTTCGAACGGCGAAACGATCGCTGGCGAATTGCCTATCGCGTTGTTGCGACCGAGTGGAGACGGGTGGACCCTGTGAGCGGCGCACGCGGCCGCAACAATATTGGCGTATGGGGTCAGCGCGATGACAGTGACGTAATCAACTGGATAATGACAGCGGCACCACCGGACTCCAAATCAGAGTTATGAATTCAATCAACCCCCGCTTGTGGCGAGGGCCACTGCCTCCGACTTCTCCTCGATTTCGTTTAAGACCGGCACGATATATTTTTTAAAATTGACAGGATCCTCCGACATCGGGAAATGACCCATTCCTTCCATCAAAGTATATTTCGCACCAGAAACCTTGTCGGCGAGCTCCTTTGATACAGCTGGATACGCACTCCAATCGTAGTCACCGCTAAGTACATACAGCATACATTTTGAGGTATCGATGTCTTGTGCAGTCTCACGAAGGTCGTGTTCGATCCCATAATAGTTAAGGTCACCTACGAACACTACTGGAGCGCCTTGACTATACATCCAGACAGTTTCTCGCACGCGCTGTTCTGGTGCATTTGGTGAACATAGACTCAACATCGCCGCCGGCTTTGACTCATTCGACAATCTCGGATGGTGCCACCACTTATCGATTAATTGATCCATGTTACCACTCCAGCAAGACGCTTCGAGACCAATGCAAGCACGAAATTCATCTGGATAGTTAAGTGCCAGATCACCAGCTAGATGACCACCCATCGAGCATCCCATATAGACTGGCTGATCGAGGTCGAGTTCGCGACATAGCGTTACCCAATAGGTCATGAACCAATCTTTCCGTAGCTTATATTCCTGCTCCCAATAGCGTACCGAGTCCGGTGGTAGAGACTTCCCGTGATAGGGAAGATCAACTGCGATAACCCGAAAACGTGATGTGATCTCTTTATCTTCAAGCAAGTGCCGGAACTGTCGTCCATCAGAACCTGCAGTGTGTTGGCATACCAACGGAATCCCAGAACCCGCCTCCTCTAGATACACTCTATATTCGACACCCTCAACGTTAAGGTAGATGTATCGCCCCATTATGCTTGAGTACTTAGCCATCTGATTGACCCCTACGCAGCTTCCGCTTCACGGTTGGCACGCACCGCGTCGCCCATAATTGCTTTGACTCTCCGTAGGGAGTAGTAGTAAGCATAGGCACTTTCTAGATCCCCGCCAAACTCGAATTCATGGTGGAATGATGCGGCGAACCAGTCATGGAAAAACGGTTTTGGGGTATGTTCAAACATTCGATCCCATACCTCTTCGCTACCACTAAGGTTTATGGTGTAGGGATCGAAACCATTGGTACCCTGGGTAAACGACTCAACCCTACCATTTTCTATATGCATGAAATACTGCTCGGCCCCAATAACAAAGCGAATATCACAGTACCAAAATCGCGCCGTCAACAAAAACTCGGGATCCGAATTCAGTCTAGCGACAATATCATTCACTGGAATAATTGCTATTTTACTCGTCGCCATTGCCTTCTCCGTTGATCTTGTAGGATTAGCGAGAGCGTATCAGAAAAATTTCCGTTGACCATCTTAATCGAACAGTTTTTTATACCTCTCCAACCATTGATCTCCCCACCAATTTGCGTTCGCTTCGGTATTTTTTAGGTTCAACTGACCAGAGTCTCTGAGAAAATGGAAACACTCATGGCTTAAAGTATGTACGGCGCATTCCTCGAGATCGGCAAAATAAAATGTTTGCTCACCAGATATCCAACCTCGGGCACTGTCGGTCGATGCTATGCGACCCCAATGTTCATAGGAGAATGGAGGCGCCATCTCAACGTTTACACTGGCGCGGATCCGATATCCATGCTGCACTCGGCGCCCAGGTGTGGTCCCTGGGAAAGTACATTCACCGTGAAGTAGCGTAGTTTTTCTCAACGGCAAAAGTTTGATCCAATCGAGCTGTGTAGTGTCGTAATCAGAAAGCTGCAGCCTAATGTACTCAACAACATGGGGCATACCTATTTTGTCGATCATTTTATAGCCGATATCGATCAATGAAATTTTTACCTGCGCTGTTTTCACGCTTCAGATCCTCGGTTGAACCAATTACATCGCTTGAAATACCCTATAAGAAAGCAAAACTTTTTTGGGACCGAAAAAAGGTCCTGTCATTTTCTACAAACAATTGCGAGTATAGTAAATTAAGCAGTAAGTCGACACCGCACCTTACTCATATATTTGAAAAGGGACGCTATGAAAATTATCCCCGAAATCGTTGAAAAACATGCTTCGCATACCACTTGGCGGCGACATATTCATGCGCATCCAGAATTAGCGTACGAGGAGCACCGTACGGCACAATTCGTTGCAGAAAAGCTTTCCGGATTTGGAATTCCAATAGAGACCGGAATCGGGCGTACCGGTGTTGTCGGCACTATCCGGAACGGCACCAGCGACCGAAGCATTGGTTTACGCGCCGATATGGACGCCCTACCTATGCAGGAACATAATGACTTCGACCATCGCTCTACTAACGACGGTGTAATGCACGGTTGCGGACATGATGGCCATACCACCATGTTATTGGCCGCAGCAGAACATCTATCTACGCATCGCAATTTCGACGGTACCGTGCACGTAATTTTTCAACCTGCGGAAGAAGGCGAGGCGGGCGCGAAAGCGATGATAGGTGATGGCTTATTCGAACGCTTTCCGGTCGAGGCGGTATACGGGATGCATAACTGGCCAGGGCACCAAGTCGGGAAAATGGCGACGCGCAGCGGTCCAATCATGGCCGCCATGGATGTCTTCGAAGTTAAAATTATTGGCAAGGGTGGCCACGGCGCATTACCCCAACTCGCGATTGATCCAATTTTGATCGCCTCCCAACTAGTAACTCAATGGCAAAGTATCGTTTCACGCAATATCAACCCAATCGAGGCCGCAGTGCTGACAGTCACGCAGATTCATGCCGGTGACGCGTGGGCCGTGATCCCCAGTGAAGTCATTCTCCGCGGTACGGTACGGTCCTTTAAGCCGGCCACGCGCGAACTACTACAGCACCGTATGAAACAACTCACTGCTAGCATCTGCGACGGCAACAATTGTGAATTTGAGTGGTGGTACGATCATCGTTTCCCACCAACAATCAACTCTCCTACAGAAACATTGGCCGCGGGTCGAGCTGCATCAGAGCTCCTCGGACAATCCAATTTCGACAGCGACGTTGATCCATCTACTGGTTCTGAAGATTTTGGCTATATGCTAGAAGAAAAACCTGGATGCTATATTTTTATTGGCAACGGTCCCAGTGAGGGTGACTGCTTACTGCACAACCCTAGATACGATTTCAACGATGAAATTATTCCGATTGGGGCCAGCTATTGGGTTGAGCTTGTGAAGCAAGAGCTAGCGGTTAAAAAAGCGCCATAAAGACGCGCTAATTTGACTCCATGTAAGATCATCGGGTTTGACTCGGGTCGAGATAAACCAATGGGCGAAAAGGTTGTTACGCTCATCCAAGAGATAGGTTGCTCTACACTGGTGAGCGAGGATCAAACTTCGGCGACCGCTTCTCTCG
>DPMX01000020.1:7231-13580 GCA_003540955.1 Gammaproteobacteria bacterium | reverse complement strand
TTGCGATACACTCGCGTTTGAACGCGCTCTTGCCATCGGAAGCGCCGCTAGCAGTTCCGGCCCAAAACGGGCTACGGGGATTTTCTGCTCGATAAACATCTCGATGTCGGGCAGGCTCATTGCATATTCATCACATGCGAAGCTGATCGCGTCACCCGGTTCGCCGAGTCGCGCCGTACGCCCAATCCGATGTACGTAATCTTCTGCGTCAAAAGGTAAGTCATAATTAAACACATGACTCACGTTGGGTATGTGCAAGCCGCGAGCCGCAACGTCCGTCGCTACGAGGATACTGAGTTTGCCTTTGGTGAAAAGTGCTAGGAGTTTTTCACGTTTTTTTTGCGGCACATCACCCGATAACACTCCAACGGCATAACCCGCACGCTCCAACGTACGGGCGACACGTTCGCAGCCGATTTTGGTATTGACGAAGATCATTGATCGATTAACATCCATTTGTGCAATGATCCCAAGCAATAGCGGCAATTTCTCTTCCGTCGCTGGGAAGTAGACACTTTGGCGCACCTGCGTCGCGGTGATCGTCTCGGTTTCGACAACGAGCTTTTCGGGTTCGTTCATATGCTCATACGCAAGTTCTAAGACCCGATGACTCAAAGTAGCGGAAAAGAGGAGGTTTTGACGTTCGGTCGGCCTAGGCATCTTGCGCAGTAAAAAACGTATGTCCTTGATAAAGCCGAGGTCAAACATACGGTCTGCTTCATCCAATACCATTATTTCGATTTCGCCGAGTTTAACTGTTCCTTGCTTGACGAAGTCGATCAGTCGGCCGGGAGTCGCGATGACGATATCAACGCCTCCTTGGAGCAGACTCCGTTGTTTTTCGTAATCGACGCCACCATAGATAAGAGCTGCCTTAATATCAGTGTTACCTCCGATTTCCTTCGCGTCTTTATCTATTTGCAGTGCTAGTTCCCGCGTCGGTGCGATTATTACCGCGCGCGGGTGGAGACCGCGACGATTCGGATCAGTAGGTCGCGTGAGTAGATGGTTATAAAGGGCGACGAGGAATGCGATGGTTTTGCCGGTGCCAGTTTGAGCTTGCCCTGCTACATCTTTTCCCTCGAGCGTTAGCGGAAGAGTCATTGCTTGGATCGAAGTGCAACGAATAAAGTTCGCCGCCTCTAGTCCCTTTAGCAGAGTCGGATGTATATCAAAATTTTCGAAACAGATGTCTGTAAGCGGTTTATCGGACACTTTGGCTCCCGGCCTTGCGCATGAAACAGCACTCAAACGACCACTTTGTTTTGTTCAACGCGGTCTAGTCCCGATTCTTGCGCGTGTCATTGGCAGGCGATTTAGGGTCAGGGTACGTTGGTTGGGGATCGGCTTGGATTGCAATCCGTCCATCTCAATCGGCCGTGATGTAGTGATTGTACCTGAACAAGTCTCAAAGGGGCAGAGCCTACAGATATCTTCCGGCGGCGCCAACTACGGCAACAACTAAGCCTAAGCATAGGTTTACCCCAACCAGACGACGGATCTGTCCGATGCTCCTGACGGCCATAGCTAAGTTGTTTGAATTGAGTGCTTGCTGCAGGCGTTTAAACGGTGCGTAAAATACATGCATAAATAACACCGACATGGTTATCGCTAAACAGAACATCGTTAGTAGCCAGTGGGGCCATTCTAGGAATCCTCCGTAACGGGTAGTGCCCATCCATAGGCCTGTCGTGAAGAGGACAATGATCGCACCCCACACCCAACTAAAGAAACGTCCGAGAACGGCTTGCCACAGTTGCGCTGGCTGCGGTGGTTTTAGGATCCCGGGCAGACTTGGACGTAGGCAAACATAGGCAAAGAACATTCCGCCGACCCAGATAATAGCTGCCAGAATGTGCGCGGTGATTGCGAATAGCATAGTTGAGGCTCCAAGGTGTAGTGTGTAGTTGTGGTTAGCGCCATGCTGCACGATGCACGTTGATGTTGTCTAGTGCGCCCCCTTGAGGATGTATCATCACGCTCTAATTGATACCCTCGTTGAACTTGACTATCTCGGAGAAGAACTTAGATGAGACTCAAAGACAAAGTTGCGATCGTTACAGGCGGTGCCGGTGGGATGGGGCGGGATACAGTTTTGAGGATGTTAGAGGAAGGAGCGCACGTCGTGGTCGCCGATTTCAATGCTGAACAGGGTGAGCAAACGTTAGCTCTTGCGAGTGCTGCCGGCTGGGGTGACAACGTGTGTTTTTTAAAGGTCGATGTCGCTAGCGAGTCGGACGTTAAGTCGATGATTGAATGTGCATGCGACAGATTTGGTCAACTTGACATCGTATTCAATAACGCCGGTGTAGGTGGGGTGATCGGGCCAATTTGGGACGTAGAAGAGGACGAATGGGATTACACTTTCGATGTGCTCGTAAAAGGCGTGTTTTTCGGTATCAAACACGCCGCACGTATATTTCGGCGACAAGGCGAGGGTGGCGTAATTATCAATACGGCCTCGGTTGCCGGCCTCAGCGGTGGTTGCGGCCCTTTGGCCTATTCTGCAGCTAAGGCGTCGGTAATCAACATGACCAAGAGTGCCTCGGTTCAGCTTGCCGATGACCGTGTTCGAGTCAATTCGATTTGCCCAGGGTTTATTCTGACGGGGTTGACAAAATCGCCAAAGGTGTCGACGGAGCAAGCCGGTGCGCATCTCGACGGATTGCAACCATGGCCTGACCACGGGACGGGGAACGATATTGCTGGAACGGTTGTATACCTGGCATGCGACGATTCACGCTTCGTCACGGGTGAAGCGATTACGATCGATGGTGGTTTAACTGCCATTGGTCCTGACATGTGGCAGCGCTTTGGTCAACCGTATGAAGCCGATATGACTAAGAATCGTTTGAATCGTGGCACCACCGGCGAGCAAACTGTTGTGCGTGATGTACAAGAATGAACTAGGCCTCGCCAGCGTTAGCGAAATGCTTGTTCCAGTCGAATTTAAACTTTTCCCGCTTATAGCTTGACGATGTCGATGCGTTAATTGATTGTGGCGACGAAAAGGAAGGAAGATGCTGACGGTTTCAGAATTAAGTTAAATTTAATTTGGCGGTTCTGTACCTTCACGTTTAGGTGCGTCGCTTGGGGTGCAAGGTATACTAGGATTCCACCACTTTCATTAATTGTCGGGGAGGACAGACGATGGCAAAGTACAAAGACGCCCAGGAAAATTATTTTCCGACGGCGGATGATCGGCTCCTCATCGAGGAATTCAAACAGAATCCGATCGGGCACCATAGTCCCGATCTCCAACGATTGTTAAATCGTCTCCGTAGTGTCCCGATGGCGGGTAAGCATTGCTTAGTTGTTCTAGATCCAAATCGGCAGTGGCAACTAGCAAAAACCACCGGGGTAAGAGGTGAGCCGGTTAAGTTGCTACCACAGCGTTTTACGAACTTGGTTGACGCTGAATGGCACGTATTCAAATTACGGTGGAAAGCCTTGACCGGCGAAACGTTAGTGAAGTGATTGAACCTCCGGCGATACTAGATCCAACTAGAGAGTTGATTCAATGATGAAGATAACTGCGTACGCAGATCAAGTGAGCGTGGCTCCAGGTGAAACGATTAATTTCATGGTCAACTGCGTTTCTAAATCATTTAAGGCAGACATCGTTAAGCTGATTTGTGGCGATACGAACCCGGATGGCCCGGGTTACAAGGAAAAAGTGATCCGAACGGCTGTAAGTGGAACATATAAGGGGCGCAGGCAGCGGATTCACGCGGGTTCATTTGTGGAGATCGGTAACGCCGAGGTATTCAATCGACTGCAAAGTTTCACCCTTCAGGCTTTCATTTGGCCAACAACACCGGAGAAAGGTCGACAAACGGTCATCTCTAATTGGTCTCACGTCGAGCAGAGCGGTGCACAGTTGATAATCGAAGCGGATAACGGCGGTGTTGGCCTAACCCTGGGTGCTGGCAAAGGTAAAGTGCAAACATTTGCGACGGGTAAGCCGTTACTTACGCAGGAGTGGTATTTTATTGCAGCAAGTTTCGATGCTAAAACCAAAACGATCCAGCTGATACAAGAACCGTTACACACGCATGTTGGTTGCAATGACCAGGCGCGGCAGACACGCATCGCGAAGTTCGGTAAATCTCCCTTACATAACTATTTAGTCACTCTGGGCGCCCAATTTCTGCGCCATGACAAGGGGCGCATTGTCTGCCAGCATCACTACAACGGCAAGATTGACAGCCCGAGGATTGCCTCACGCGCGCTTGATCTGAGTGAAATGGAGGCGCTAAAAAGGAATGTCGTTCCGAGTGCCCTGACGGATGATGTTGTCGCAGCGTGGGATTTTTCGGTAGACATTACCGGAACTTGTGTGCGGGATATCACGGAAAATCGGTTGCACGGGGAGATTGTCAACCTTCCAGCGCGAGGTATGACTGGGTGGAATTGGAGCGGTGATGAGATGTCCTGGAGACATCAGCCTGAACAATATGGTGCGATTCATTTTCACGACGATGATCTCTACGATGCCGGTTGGGAAGTCGATTTTTCGCTAGTCGTACCTAAGAAACTGAAAAGTGGCTTATATGCTGCACGTCTTCGTTGCGGCGATGATGGCGACTCTGAAGATTATGTCCCGTTTGCGATCCTACCGCCGCGCGGCACAGCGACCTCGAAAATATGCTTTTTACTACCCACGGGTAGTTATATGGCTTATGCCAACGAACACATGGCCGTAGATGTCCCTATCGCGCAACTCTTGAGCGGACGCTTGTTGGAGCATGATCGGCAAGACATCTATCGCCATGAACATCGCGAGTACGGTGCGAGCTGTTACGATACTCACAGTGATGGATCGGGGATCTGCTACTCGTCTCGTCTACGTCCGATCTTGAATATGCGACCAAAGTGTCGTGCGTGGATTGGTGGTAAGGGATCCGCACTCTGGCAGTTTAATGCCGATACCCACATCATCGCCTGGCTAGAGGCGTTGGGCTATGAATATGACGTAGTGACAGATGAGGAATTGCATCGGGACGGCTTAGCGGCGATAGCGGGATATGACGCCGTGCTCTCGTCGTCGCACCCCGAATATCAATCGCGTCAAATGTGGGATGCGATGGATGCCTATCAGCAAACTGGGGGTCGACTGATGTATCTAGGTGGCAATGGTTGGTATTGGCGTATCGCCTATCATTCAGAATTGCCGGGGGTGATGGAAGTACGTCGCGCGGAAGGTGGGATTCGCGCCTGGGAAGCACGGACGGGCGAGTATTATCATTCATTTACCGGAGAGTATGGCGGGTTATGGCGACGTAACGGACGGGCACCACAGCGTATTGTTGGCACAGGATTCAGCGCTCAGGGGTTCGATATCTCGTCCTATTATGCGCGCAAACCCGACAGTTACAAGAAAGAGATCCGCTGGATTATGGACGGCGTAGGTAAGAACGAACGGATCGGCGATTTCGGGCTTGTCGGCGGGGGCGCCGCGGGCCTCGAACTCGATCGCGCTGATACGAGCCTTGGAACACCCCCGGGTGCGTATATCCTCGCGTCGTCGGAAAAACATACTGACATCTACCTCGTGGTCTGCGAAGAACTCTTGATCAACTATCCCGGACTTGGTGGACACGAAAGCCCGATGGTTAGAGCGGACATGGTGTTCTATCCAACCTCGAACGGTGGCGGGCTGTTTGCTACGAGCTCGATCGCCTGGTCAGGCTCTTTGTCACATAACAGCTACGAGAATAACGTATCGCAGATCACTAAAAATGTGCTCGATCGGTTTATCGGAAAAAAACCGTTATTGGACTAGGGTGATCGTTGCCAGTCAGCCGTTCGAGATATAGTTATGTAGTATTCTGCCACCGCCCAGCGTGAAATCGGTGTGGTAATAAAAACCGCCAATAACTTTCCTAACAGCGATTTCCGCGACCTCATCGGCCGGGGATGTGCTGAAGCGCACGTTCGCTGGTCCTTTATGAACCTCTCGTAGCGCGGTATTCGCAAGGCGGTCTGCCGTATAGGCCGGAAAGAACAGGAGTGCTATAGCCGTTATTGCTTTTTTGGTGCGTTCGTGTGTATACCATTGGTGTCCGATATTGATGAGCGATTGCTAGTGAGCCGATCGCGCGAGGTGGAGTTCCATTCCGACGGGTGTACGGTTATCCTGGTGTCTTATTACAAAACCGAGGGCTGCAAACGCAGCTAGTCCTATGTCATACACGGTGGCAACCGATGTCGGCGGCACTTGCACCGATACTGTTATTGCGGCGAGTGATGGCACTGTCTATATCGGCAAGGTCCTGTCGACGCCGCCGGATTTCGCTATGGGGGTGATTGACTCCATCCGATCGGCGGCAACGACGATGGGAGCGTC
>DPMX01000020.1:0-6940 GCA_003540955.1 Gammaproteobacteria bacterium | reverse complement strand
TCCGGCAACGACGATGGGAGCGTCGAGCCGTACGTTATTTGCCGACACGAGTTTATTTGTCCACGGCTCTACTGTCGTCGACAACACCTTGCTGACGTCTAGCGGTAGCCATACTGGCTTGATCACTACCCAAGGATTCGAAGACACTTTGCGTGTCACTCGTGGGGCCTATGGCCGTTGGTCGGGTCTACCTGAAGGCCAAATTAAACACCCGGTCGCCACTGATCGTCCAACGCCGTTGGTGGATATCGAATGTATACGCGGAGTCCCGGAGCGGATCGACTACAAGGGTGCCATCGTTGAGCCCTTGGACATTGAGATGACGATAGCGGCGATTCGATATCTGATCGAGGAGCAACAGGTGTCCGCAATCGCGATTTGTCTGCTGTGGGCATTTCGCAACCCGCAGCACGAGCGATTAATCAGCGATCTGATCAAAGAAATTGCGCCAGCATGCTATGTGACTCTCTCGAGTGATATAGCACCGTTACCTGGAGAATACGAACGCACTTCTACCACCGTTATCAATGCTTACGCTGGGACGGTTGTACAAAATTACATGGGGAACCTAGAGAGTTTGCTGGCTTCAGAAGGCTACAGTGGACCGATATTGGTGATGCAGGGTCATGGCGGGTTGCTCCCCGTCGATGAGGCGTCGAGCAGGGCGGTTGGCATGATCGAATGTGGTCCAGTCGCGGGTTTAATTGGAAGCCGCCATCTCGGTCGATTGCTCTCTGAGTCGAATATTATTGCCGTTGATATGGGCGGCACGACTTCTAAGGTTGGTGTGATCCAACACGGCGTACTCGATTACGCCCGCGAACCGATGGTTAACCGCTATCATTATCTCGCCCCCAAGATCGAGGTCGCTTCAATCGGTGCTGGCGGGGGCAGTATCATCGGTCTCGAACCGGGATCACTGGCGCCAACCGTGGGGCCGCAAAGCGCAGGTTCTCGACCCGGCCCTGTCTGTTATGGCAACGGTGGTACTCAACCAACGTTGACCGATGTCATGTTACTCGTCGGCTATATGCACCCGGAGCATTTTCTGGGAGGTAGTATTGCGCTCGATCGTAAAGCCTGCGTCGCGGCATTTGACCAAGTGATTGCAACGCCGCTCGGTATGTCGGTCGAGGAGGCCGCGGTCGGTATCTATCGCGTAGCCTGTTCGCAAATGTCGGATCTGATCCACGAAATCACGGTCGAACGTGGGCTCGATCCGCGCGATTACGTGCTACATGCATTTGGCGGAACGTGTCCAATGTTGGCTGGGGTGTTTGCACGGGAGTTGAATGTCGCGCGGATTGTGGTGCCGAATACCGCGTCGGTAAATTGCGCATTTGGTTTGCTCACATCTGATGTTGTTCATGAATATACGGCAACCCACTTACTTAGTTTGCCGGCACCAGCGAGCCAGCTAAATGTGCATTTCGAACCGATGGTGAACGCAGCGCGTGCGGCACTGCGTGCGGAAGGTTTTGGAGACGATCACATCCGTATCGATTGTTCCGTCGCAATGCGCTACGGGTTACAGGTCCATGAGCTGGTAACTCCTGTAGCGGGTGCGTTTCCACTTTCTGATGCCGACATTGAACAACAGGTTATCGCCTTCGAACACCTCTACGAACAGCGTTACGGAAAAGGTTCAGCCTATCGCGAAGCCGGGGTGGAGCTGACCCAGTTTAGGGTTACGGGTTGCGGACTCATGCAGCGACCAGAACTGGTAAGCGCCATACTTGGCACTGCTGATCCATCGGCGGCGCAGATCGGGAGTCGCGAAATCTTGGTGGAATCACTTAATGCTTTCAGGGTTGCGCCAATCTATGATTTCGCTAAATTGACACCGGGCAACGTTATTCCGGGCCCCGCAGTCATTCATACTCCGGTAACGACAATCGTATTACAAGAGGCGCAGATAGGTCGTATCGACGCATACCAGAACACCGTGATCGAATTCGAGTAAGCACCTGTGGATCCCATCACCTTTTCTATTATCCGGCACCGTTTGTATCGTATCGTTGATGAGGCTGTGATTACCCTCAAGAACGTATCTGGGAGCGCCATCACAAATGAAGGTCACGATCTCATGGTGTCTTTATATCGGGCAGATGGCTCGTTACTCATGGGCGGCGTTGGCTTTTTGCATCACTTGACCAGTGCAGCGGAAGCGTGCAAGTCCATCATACGGCGTTTCGACGCCCGCGTGGAAGAGGGAGACATCTACCTACTGAATGATCCCTATACCGCGGCTTTGCATACCTCCGATGTGTATTTGGTCTCACCGATCCATTATCAGGGACATCTGGTTGCCTGGAGCGCTTGTTTCGTTCATGTCTACGATATCGGCGCGAAAAATCCTGGCGGCTTTTGCCCAGACGCCGACAGTATCTATATTGAAGGTTTTAGTTCACCGGGAATTCGGTTGGTCCGCGGCGGTGAGATCATCCGAGACGTGTTCGATACCTTGATGAATATGGTGCGTTCTCCAGAAATGGTGGCATTGGATATCTCTTCGATGATCGCATGTAATAATGTTGCACGCGATCGAATGCAGTCATTGATTGGTAAATACGGTACTGCGATTGTCGATGAGGCTTGCCAAACACTCATTGCGAACTCCGAATCACAATTGCGTGCCCGCCTACGAGAGCTGCCGGACGGTCAATGGCAATCTCGCCAATATTTGAATGTGGGAAGTGACATCTCGAAGGTCGTTCTGACCATGACGAAACGAAAGGACGAACTCGAGTTTGATTTCAGTGGATCAAGTGCACAGAGCACCCATGCCGTCAATTGCACAAAATGGGCGTCGCTCGGTGGCCTCTTCGCCCCGCTATTCCCGCTGTTGTGTTACGACATTACGTGGAATGAAGGCGTGATTCGACCGATCCATATGACCGCACCGGAAGGATCTCTCGTCAACTGCACCCGGCCGGCCCCAGTTTCCGTTGCTACCGTGGGCGCAATCCAATCGGTGAACAACGCGGTGTGTTCGACGATTGGCAAGTTGCTGGCGGCAAGCAAGAAGTACCGAAGGGAGGCGACAGCGGTTTGGCACGCGAATCATTTTGCGATATTTAAATTCGGTCGTAATCAGCACGATCGTGAAGGTATCGGTATTCTCACCGAAACCTTCGCGGGTGCCGGCGGTGCCCGCACCTTCGCTGATGGTGTCGATGTGGGTGGCGAGGTTCCCAATCCGATCTCACGCATGGCCAATGTTGAAACCGTCGAGAACATGTTTCCGATACTTTATCGTTACCGGCGCCTGCGCTGCGATTCAGGTGGTGCCGGGTATTATCGTGGCGGTGCCGGAATGGACTTAGCGATAACACCACACGACTCGCCGGATGGGGGCATCCACTATGTGGTGTCCGGCAAGGGGTCGGCATTCCCGATGAGTGACGGTCTGGCCGGTGGTTACCCAGGTGCGCCAAACTCTTACCTTTGGCATAAGGTTTTGGCAGACGCGCCGAGTCACGAAACTGAGCCGGTTGATTGGGGTGTTTTTCCGCTTAGGGGTAACGATACGCTGGAGGTTCGCTGGAATGGCGGAGGTGGGGTAGGCGATCCGCTACAACGTTCTCCGGCTGCGGTATCAGCGGATGTCGACGCTGGAATCGTGTCGACCGTAGTCGCAGCAGAGGTGTACGGGGTTGTTATCGATAAGAGGGGAGTCGTGGATACCATTGCAACGAAGGCTCGACGGGAGCAATTGGTGAAAGCAAGAGTTAGCGACGTAACGTTGGGACAGCCTCTCAAGGATCGGTCGGTACTATTAGAATGTGACAATCTGGACGAGGCAGTGAGTGTATCGTGTGGAGGTTGCGGTGAGTCGCTCGCAGGCTATGGCGAAGCATGGAAAGCTAAGTTAGATCCGATTGAGTTTCCGATGAGTGAGATCATGTCTACATATACGACGATCGATGGTGTTATTTTACGCCAGTACGCGTGCCCAGTTTGTGGCGTCCTACTCGACAGTGAAACGGTTTATGGTGACGACCCGCCATTACTTGACTATGTAGGAGTTATCCCTGATGCATGAGGTAGGAATCGGAGCAGATGTTGTTGAACGTTTGATAGTGCGCCGCGGGTGTTATCATCTATACGATAGGCTCGACCCAAAGGTGACAGCTTTTGTCATCGTCGATATGCAAAATGCCTTTTGCAAGGCCGGGGCTCCGGCCGAAGTACCAATCTCGCGCGGAATTGTAGGGAATATCAATCGACTTGCTCAGTCTATGCGTGCAGCAGGCTCGCAGATCGTTTGGGTCGTGAGCGCGTTCGATTGCAAAGGTGGGCGGAGCGATTGGGAAAATTTTTTCAAAAATATTGTTGCGGCTGAGGTTCGCGAAAAAACGATGGCCTATATGTCTCCGGGCGCTGAGGGCACTGAGTTGTGGCACGAACTGGATAGACACGAAGACGATACACTGATCGTCAAGAATCGTTATAACTCGCTGGTCCCGGGTGCGTCACAACTCGAGCGTGTACTCCGTAGTCGCGGGATCGAAACCGTAGTGATTGCCGGAACGAAGACCAATATTTGCTGCGAAACGATGGCTCGCACTGCGTTCGACATGGATTTCAATGTAGTGCTAGTGAGCGATTGTTGCGCAGCATTGTCGGATCGGGAGCACGTCGCGGCACTCGAAAATGTGATTCAGCAATTCGGTGATGTGCTGAGCGCGAGTGAAGTAAACCAACGGCTTACGTAGTGTCTCGTGGGTAGATTAATTCAGCCGTGCCTGTGCTATGCGATCAATGAATTGTCCTCCACTGCGTAAATATTCGACCATGCGCCAAAAGGCATCGACGTCGTGCGCTGGTGCAAAGACATCGATGTAGGGCATGGCGGTGGCCATGCCCCGTGCTGTCGGTTCGTAACCGAGCGTTGCCAGTAATGGATTTAACCAGATAATTCTGCGCGAGCGCCGTTTTAGAAGCGCTAAACTTCGTTTAATTATTGCAGGCTCTCCTGCATCGAGCCCATCGCTCAAAATTATGATGGTCGCTTTGTTGCCGGTCAGACAGTACTCGTAGTCGGCGATGAACGCTTGTAGGCTTTCACCGATCTCGGTACCGCTGCCGCAGTCTTCGAAACTTGAAGTTAGATCAGACCAGTCAGCTTCCAACCATCTATCGGTGACCCTGGTCATATGATTCGCAAACAAAAAAACTTCTACCCTCCATGCGTGTCGGAATATAGCGCGCGCAAATTGCAATAGGAGTTTTGCGTGTTGCTCCATTGATCGACTAACGTCGCAAAAAATCAGTAATTGCGATCGGGTTATGCGCGGACGACGCCAGCTTAATACTAACGGTAGACCACCTACGTGTACGCTTTTTCGCATCAAGGTTCTAAAATCGAGGTAGCGACCGTGTCGATTACGTTCTTTACGCCGCGATCGTCGCAATGCGAGCTCTGTTGCTAGTGCTCTCGCGATTCGGTCGAGTTCCATCGGGGAAACGGACTGATTGTGGGATTTCACTCGTGGACGAGCACCCCAACGTGCTGCGGGTGCAAATTGGCTTTCATCGCTATCATCTGGAATCTCATCTTTGTCCGGACGTTCTTCACTGACGTGCGGGGTAGATTCATGATCCCCATCTTCCGGCGTTTCGCTAGAATTGCTATCCTCTAATTCTGATTTTACGTCAGGATCTTCGGGCGGATCTTTATAATCCGTTATGTTGGTTTCATGTACGGCATCATCATTACTGTCTTTCGACCAAAAATCTTCGAATAAGTAATTAAAAAGAGGAATATCTTCGGATCTTGTCAATAGCGTGATGCGCAGTGCGGTTCGAAACTCTGCCCGCCGAGTAATATCGATTTCGCTTAAGGCGCGTACGGCAAACTGAGACGCGTCTGGGGATACCGCTATCCCTTTGTGTTTTAGTAGACGGCAAAATTCAACGGTGGTGGTTACAAGAGATCCACGTGCGCTAGCGAACGAAACACCTGGCGTGCTCATTCGTTCTGGCGCGTACTCTCTAGTAACTCGGGGATCTGTTGCCTCACCAAGGCAAGGTCTCGACGTGTTTTCGCGATACATCCAATCGTGGACTGTGTTATCTGTGCATCTAAGTGATTGCTGTGCAGTTCTATAAGCGCACTCGCCCAGTCGATCGTCTCCGCAACTCCCGGCCGCTTATCAAGATCCATGTTGCGCAGGGCCTCCACAAACTTACAAATCTGCGTTGCAAGTGTGGTCTCGATGTCGGGAACACGTTGTTTGATTATTTCCAACTCTTTGGATAAAGTTGGGTAGTCTATCCACAGGTATAAGCATCGCCGACGGAGAGCTTCACCCAGTTCGCGAACCCGATTCGAAGTCAACACGACGTATGGAGGTTGCTCAGCTTTTATGGTCCCAAGTTCGGGAATCGTGACCTGAAATTCTGCCAATATCTCTAATAAGAATGCCTCGAACTCTTCATCCGCCCTATCAATTTCATCAATCAGTAAAACGGGATTGCCGCCATGGCGCAATGCGTTGAGGAGGGGCCGTTCTAGGAGATAAGCTTCGTCAAAGATGTGCGCTTCGGTATCTGCTGCGTCATGCGAAGATTGTTCGTCAAGTCGAATGCGCAGAATTTGTTTGGCATAATTCCACTCGTATAAAGACGAGGCGGCATCTAAACCTTCGTAGCATTGCAGACGAATCAAATCTGTGTTGAGCGCTCCGGCGAGCACCTTTGCGATCTCAGTTTTTCCGACCCCTGCATAACCTTCAACTAACAGTGGACGGCGCAAGCGTATAGCAAGAAATATTGCGGTAGCAATATCCTCATCTGCTACGTAACCAGAGGCCGATAGCAGTGCTGATATATCCTGAATACTGTTCGTGCTACTCATGAACGATTATTGCTCTTAGGGCCATGGGTCTCGGTCACGAGTTTGATGCACGACCTATTGATCATCACAAGGGGAGAT
>DPMX01000149.1 GCA_003540955.1 Gammaproteobacteria bacterium | reverse complement strand
TCGATCACGGCCGCATAGCTATGCGTCGTCTCCCCGAGTTGCCAAGACACAGTAATCTGCGTTCCACTCAATGGGTGAAGATCCACGCCAAGACTCCTAGGCGCCGTGCCCACAACCCTTGCATAGTCGGCATTTGGTAGTTCAAAACGTGCCTCCAAACCCTCAGCATCGATTAAACGCCCGATACTTTCCCCAATTGCGACCCGCTTACCGGTTGCAACAACGATGTCTTGTAGGAAACCACTAAATGGCGCAACAACGATGGTATCCGTCAGGTCCCGTTCGGCTCGATCAAGGTTTGCTTTTGCACGCTCAATGACCGTCCGCTGCTGTTCAATTTGCGCAGCCAAGCTTTCGATAGTTCTTTTGCGTTGCAGTTTCAACTGGCGCGCAGAGTTTAAGGTAAGCTCAGCATCATCAAATGCCTTTTCACTTACCTGGCTTTTCCGTACGAGGCTCGAAACGCGATCGCGGTCGCGTTTATGTAATTCAATTTGCTTATCCAATAGCGTCAACAATCGACGATCGATATTGAGCTCTGATTCTAATTCACGCATTTTTGATTGCGCTTCAGTCAAGCCGGCTCGACGTTCTCTTACAACAATCTCGTATTCAAAGGGATCAATTTCTGCTAATCGACTACCGGCCGCGATATAAGCGCCATTTCTAAAGGATGGGTCGAGATAAACCAACCGACCCTTAACCATCGAGCGCAATTCAGCTTCCCGACCAGAGACAATTTCGCCGTATACCAGCAATTCCGGTCGGAGATCTTCGGGCTTGGCGAGGACAACAGTAACCGGCCTCACCCTCTCCTCAAGGGGATTAGGGCGAGCCTTTGGACGAGTTTCGACGAGATATACACCGACGATCAATCCGACTACTAGGATTGCGATAGGAATAAAAAGACGGGACCGGATACTATTCATAAGTGCCATGTTATACGAACGAAGAAAAACTTTCGTTTGATTAGGGATTTCCTAAACCCTTTTGAATAACCGAAGTCGCAGCCATCATAATTTGATCCGACTGATCTGTCGTCAAGAAGCAGCCCCGCACCATTTTAGTTTGAGTTGATCAAAGTACCTAGAGTCCTCTCCGGAACATTACCAAATTGTAATGTAACCAACGGGAAGCGTAGCGGTCGAAGATCTTAGAGTAGATACCATTGAACGAGGAGAAATAAGTATGCATGCACATGTAGCACCACGTAGAAACCTAAACACGACGGAGAAACGTGTGGTATTGACACTCGCACTACTGTTGTTTGTGCCCACCCGATTGTCCGCCGCGGAAGCCGAAATGCCTAATTTTGAAAAGCTAGTCGAAGATCAGAGTTCGGCTGTTGTCAATATCCAAACTCGCCGCGCATTCTCGACTCGGCCTACGATTACAAACCCACTACCCCCAAAATCGCTCCACCGCTTTTACAATTTTCAAGGGCAGTATCCGGCACCAAAAGGACTAGGCTCCGGCGTCATTATATCTACTGATGGCTATATTATGACAAACGCACATGTCGTCGATGGCGCGACGGAGATCAGAGTCTACCTCGACAATCAACAGGAGTTTACAGCTGAGCTAGTCGGGGCAGACCAACAGACGGACATCGCGATTCTTAAGGTGGCAGGGAAAAACTTACCTTCTGCAAAGTTAGGCAATTCAGACGAGTTGCGAGTTGGCCAATGGGTGCTCGCGATTGGGGCGCCTTTCGGACTTGAACAAACTGCAACGCAAGGAATCGTGAGCGCAGTCTCACGCAGCCTGCCAACTGGCAGTTATGTGCCATTCATTCAATCAGACGTTGCATTAAATCCGGGCAATTCCGGCGGCCCGTTATTTAACCTCAAAGGTGAGGTAATTGGGATCAACTCGCAAATCTTTAGCGGTACCGGCGGGTATATGGGGCTTTCTTTCGCCATTCCTATAAATCTAGCGTCAAATATCGCAGAGAAACTGAAAAACGGCGTAGCTATACAGCGTGCTTGGCTGGGGATCTCAATCCAGGACATGAACCAAACCTTGGCCAAGTCCTTCGAACTCGATTCTCCTGCGGGTACATTGATAAGCGCGGTTACACCTAACAGTCCAGCTGATCGAGCCAAGCTAAAAGCTGGTGACGTCATAGTCGAATTTGCCGGGAAACGCATCGGACAAGCATCGGATCTGAGTATAATTGTCGCATCAACCCCAGTAAATTCTGATGCCGATATTAAGGTTCTCCGTGCCGGCAAGGCGAAGACGATAAAGGTCACCGTTGGAGCACTTAAATCAGATGAGTTGGCAGTTAGCACGCCGCATTCAGACCCTTTTGGCCTCATCTTGTCTGATATGAACCAAGAAGATCGGGCCGAGTTAGGAAACAAAAACGGCGTCCGAGTTGAACATGTAGCACCCGGGAAACCGGCCGCCACGGCTGGTCTACAGGCGCAAGACATAATTGTCGCTTTCAATCATCGCTCGATCGACAATGTCGCTACATTCGCAGAAATAACTCGTAATTCCAAACCAGGGTCAACGGTTCCAATACTCGTGCAGCGCCGTCACCAGGTCCAATTCCTCGCACTTGAGGTACCAGAACGACACCCCGGTTAATTTACACGTGAGCTGTCGTCAGAGGTCGCTAGAGACTCGTCGACAGCTCAACTTCGGACCGCGGCGTCGCCAAACCAAATCACTTACAATCATTCATTTCGGCTACAAACAGAGTAGTGACACGGAAACGAATCTCCGGAGAACCTACGTCAAGTGCCGCCCACAACAAGCTCAGCTCATGTGCAACGAACTGTTGAGAATTTTTAAACAAAGTGCTTCGGTTTCTATCAGTGTTGGGTAACCGCCTCTAACGCGAACACTCCTTATCGCCAAATTAGGTGAGCCCTAAACGTTGCGTTCGTAATCGAAAATGATTAATGTTCGCGTTTCTTCGCAGGGAGGCTCACCCGAATTACGTCTGCAATTGGGTCAGTCTCGAGATTATAACGGGCCTCGAAAAGGTGAAAACCGTGGCGAAAGCAAAAGAAAATAATAAATTGTCAAAAAAGAAAAAAACAAAAACTTTGTCAACTAAAAAGCCAACGGCAAAGAAAGTTGCTAGTAAGAAAGCATCTGCAAAGAAA
>DPMX01000291.1:5007-5715 GCA_003540955.1 Gammaproteobacteria bacterium | reverse complement strand
CCCGCGTAGAGCAGTTACTACTGCTTCCACTTTGTTCCCCAACTCGCTGGTAGTCTGCCCATGTTCCGCCAGCGTCGTTTTGATCGCTCGCCAACGCAGAGCGATAAATTGTGCTTCGGTTAGTCTTTCTTCAAGCTTAAGCGCTTGATACTTTTCAGCTGCTCTGGCCTGACGTTGAAGATGTGCTAGTTGTTTATCAATTTCCTCCCGAATATCGTCCAGGCGATCTAAATTTTCTTTCGTATGTCGAATGCGATTTTCCGTTTCTCGTCGGCGCTCTTTGTACTTAGATATCCCGGCCGCCTCCTCTAAGAATCCGCGCAATTCTTCCGGTTTCGCCTCGACAACACGAGAAATCATTCCTTGTTCTATGACGGAGTAGCCGCCTCGCGAACCAAGCCCCGTTCCAAGAAACACATTGGTAACATCCTTTCGTCGGCAACGTGTGCCATTTAGTTGATACGAGGACACGCCATCGCGGCCAATTGAACGCTTTATCGAAATTTCGCTGTATCCAGCGTACTCTCCACCTAAAGCGCCGTCGGAGTTATCGAATACAAGTTCAACAGAAGCTGCACCAACAGGTTTGCGGGAATTTGATCCATTAAATATAACGTCAGCCATGGTATCGCCCCGCAAGTGTTTAGCCGACGACTCGCCCATAACCCACATTAGGGCATCAATAATATTTGATTTCCCACACCCATT
>DPMX01000291.1:0-4713 GCA_003540955.1 Gammaproteobacteria bacterium | reverse complement strand
TGATTTCCCACACCCATTAGGGCCCACTACGGCTGTAAGATTACCTGGCAGCGTCAAAGTAGTTGGATCAACGAATGATTTAAAACCTGCAAGTTTTATTTTTACAATCCGCATAAGAAACGAAGCATACCTTAAGCCAAAGTCACTTCACAGTGATATAATCGATTTCACTTATAGCTTTCAATCCATTGATATTAAACAGTTATATGGCTTTATTTTGTTAAATACAAAGAGTCAGAGTAGATCGACAAACGTAACCCAAACTCCATTGCCACAGCCTCCCGCTCACATGCATAACGAGTTCCTCTACACGACTATTTAATTGGTCAGGCAACCTTTGTGGAGACGCGTTATCCTTGTATAACGAGATACTTTACATATGAAGATGCGCCTAACGTGACAAGCCACCCAAGCAAAACCCTCGACACTTTCCCCAATCCCAAACCGGAGCGTGACTATACAATTCAGATTGAGTTGCCTGAGTTCACGTGTTTATGTCCTCTCACAGGCCAACCAGACTTTGCACACCTAGTGGTCGATTACGTCCCACAGGATAGCTGTATCGAGCTCAAATCCTTAAAGCTCTACATCTGGTCGTTTCGGGATGAAGGTGCTTTCCATGAGGCATTAACAAATCGCATTTTAGATGACATTATCGAAGCCTGTAGTCCGCGATTTGCCCGAGTAACGGCGAAGTTCAACGTACGAGGCGGCACATATCCGACTATCGTAGCGGAACATTCTGCGCCTGGCTGGCGAGCCTCTTCACCAACTGAATTACCGTGATCGCGACAACTACACGTAGCGACAGCTATTTCGCGGGGGTCGGTTATATTTGGCTAGGCTTAGCGTTAATCCGCAAACCCCATATCCGGGCATATGCTGTTGCCCCGCTGCTGATCAACATCATCTTATTTACAGGAGGATTGATCTGTTTCGTTTGGGGCGCTAATCACATTCTAGATCATTTATTGCCTGAATGGTTATGGTGGCTAAGATTCTTGCTATGGCCTTTTCTCGTTGCTGTGTTTTTAATAATCGTATTTTATAGTTTCAGTATAGTAGCTAACATCATAGCAAGTCCGTTTAACGGTTTGCTGGCCGAAGCAGTTGAAAGGCACCTGACCGGGCAAACGGAAGGGCTTCCGTTTAGTTGGTCTAGCATACCAAGTGCAGTATTCCGCACGATCGGTGGCGAGTTGCGCAAATTGCTTTATTTCGCCTTGTGGGCACTCCCCTGTTTAGTTTTATTTTTGATACCTGGGATAAATGTACTCGCTGCCCCCTTATGGTTCCTTTTTGGGGCGTGGATGATGGCTATCGAATATATAGATTGTCCGCTTGGGAACCATGGGTTGCCCTTTCCCGAAGTTAAGCAGCAGCTGCGCACTCAACGTAAGTTGGCGTTCGGCTTCGGAACAGCAGTCATGCTGATGACGATAATTCCGATAATTAACTTTCTCGTAATGCCCGCTAGTGTTGCAGCCGCGACAGCGCTATACCTAGACAGGCTCGCACCAAATTTGAATCAATAAATCGATTATTATGGTGTCTATCGACCGATCATCCTCCAGATATGTCGGACGCTTCGCACCATCGCCTACCGGGCCCTTACATTTTGGTTCGGTCGTCGCAGCTGTCGCGAGCTACTTGCAGGCTCGTAGTCGAGGAGGACGATGGATAGTTCGAATTGAAGATATAGATCCACCACGGGAAGAACCTGGGGCGACCAGTGCTATCTTAAAAACCCTGGATGAATTAGGTTTGGAGTGGGATGGTGCGGTCCGTTACCAAAGTCATATGAGCGCCTCCTACGAATATGCCCTAGAGAGACTCCAATCGAGCCATATGACATTCGCGTGCACTTGTTCGCGAAAAAAACTTGTCCGTGGGCGTTATCCGGGAACCTGCCGCGATGCTATTACTAAGGATTTAACGGGCAAAAGTATTAGAGTGAAAGTGGACGGCAGCGAGATTGCTTTCAATGACCTACTCCAAGGCCATTATTCCCAAAATATTGAAGAGATTATAGGGGACTACATTGTCAAGCGCGCGGATGGTTTTTACGCTTATCACTTAGCGGTCGTTGTTGACGACGCAGCTGATGGTGTAAGCGAAATTGTGCGCGGGCTTGACCTGTTGAGCTCAACTCCTCGACAAATCCACCTTCAAAACCTACTAGGGCTAACAACACCAAGTTACGCCCACATACCATTAGTATTAAGTCAATCGGGTACGAAACTTAGCAAACAGACTGCCGCACCGGCGATCGATTTAGCTTCGAGCTGCGCGGTATTAATTCGGGCGCTCGAATTCCTCCAACAAGCTCCTCCTCCTTCGTTATATCAACAGACACGAAATGAGATCATCCAGTGGGCAATCTCAAACTGGAATATTGCAGCTGTCAACGGAATTTCTCGAGCATATCCGAACTAACGAGAGTCAAAGGTTGAAAGGATCTCTTTTAATTCCGTATAACTATTTGACACTTTGAACTCCGGATAATCTCTGACAACACTAATTGGAGGCTGGAACAAGACACCAAAGTCTGCCTCTTGAAGCATAGAGATGTCATTGTAGGAATCGCCGGCGGCCGCTATGGTATAATTCATCGACTTAAATCCTTTTACAGCCGCCCGTTTTGGGTCCGCTTGCCGAAGGTGATATCCAGTGATCCGGCCTTTACCATCCACCTCTAGCCTATGACACAGGATCATCGGATCGCCGAGTTTGCGAACGAGCGGCCCTGATAGTTCATAAAAAGTGTCAGATAATATTGCTACCTGAAAATGCGTCCGCAGCCATGCTAAAAACACAGGCGCGCCTTTAAGCGGCTCTAACGAGTTTGCGGCAACTTGTATATCTCTAAAGCGAAGACCATGCTTTTTCATTAAATCGAGCCGATAGCTCATCAGCTCATCGTAATCTGTTATATCGCGAGTTGTAACTTTTAACTCCTCAATCCCGGTTCTCTCAGCTAATCCGATCCAAATTTCGGGCACAAGCACACCTTCGAAATCCAAGCACACTATATTCATATTTGTAGTAACTTTACTTGAACGTTGTTTAACTTAAGCAATCCAGAATAGCGACGACGAGGGAGCTTTGGATTGATATTTCAACTTGACCATTTAATATCAAGAGTGCTACGAGCAGTCATTCAATCGCGAGCGATCCCATAAAACTTCTTTACCTTCATTTTCCCGCGCAAGGGTTCGCGCAACAACGAATAAGAGATCCGAGAGGCGGTTTAAATATTCCAGTAGCTCAGAATTTACTTGCTCACTATTTGAAAGCTCAACGACAATCCGTTCCGCACGCCGACAGACAGTGCGAGCATGGTGACAGATCGCCGCGGCGCGAGCTCCACCCGGAAGAACAAATTCCTTAAGCGGGGGAAGTTCATTGTTGCAGTTATCAATTTCCGATTCGAGTCTTGCCACGGCCGATGCTGACAATAAGGCAGATCCAGGAATTGCGATTTCCCCACCGAGATCGAAAAGATCGTGCTGCACGGCAAGTAGAAGATCGCGGAGTTGTTGTTGAATATTTTCTGAAAGTAATAAACCAATTACAGAGTTAAGCTCGTCGACATCACCCATTGCGTGCACGCGCACAGCAGTCTTTGACGTTCGACCCCCATCGCCTAGGCCGGTCGTGCCTGCATCACCAGTCCGTGTGTAAATCTTCGACAGGCGGTGTCCCATATCCTCGAAAGCTTCTATCAATTCGCAGAGTCGAATGTAATCCCGCGAGAGCCTACTGTCAAAGTCAGATTCATGCAAAAACCATTCTAGATGTTCTGCGAGAGCCTTAATGCGGACAGTTAAAAAAGGCACTCATTATAGTGGCGGTTGTTCGCGCGGCAGTCATTTTTTTCGAGCCAAATGAATAATAAAGGGAATTGTTACCAGGTAAAATATTATGCTTAATCCAATTCGATAATCTTCGCTTTTTTGTACCCCGCTCCCTATTAACGCGAAAATAATTGTTTGGGGTAAATAACCAATAGCGGACCCCATGAAGAATGGAATAGCTTTAATGCCCCTTAAACCACCGAACAATGTGGTGAGAGTATTATTTCCAACCGGGAGATTTCGGACTAGTAAGGCCGTGATAAATGGGCGCTCAAGGAATTTCGCTTCAAAATTCTTAAGACGGATCGGAAAGATTCGGTCAATTAATTCCTTCCCTATAAGCTTCGCGAAATAGTAGCCGATTACTGTTCCGATGAGGGTTCCAAATAGAGCGTACACAACTCCTCCTATCAACCCAAATAAAACCCCCCCTAACGCAGACAACACCAGACGGGGAAATCCGAAAGCTGTCGCAACACCGCCGGTTAGAAAAAACAATACTGGGCCCCACGGCCCAAAACCTTGGAGTTTTAGTTGCAACCACTGATGGTCTGTAATTTGATCATGATAAAAGCTGAATTTGAATATATAACAGCCTAAAGCGACTGTGCCTAATAGCACCAAGCCTTTGGCAAGCGCCATAACCATAGAGTCGCCAGTTGCAGGGATTGACTTCAGTGACCTATTAATTATTAGATTTCCTTTTCGATTTTGTAATGAAGCGCACGATTTTTCATCCATCTCACCGCCCATAAATCTATTAACGCAGGAATAGTCCGCTCTAAATTACCAAACTTCGAACAACCATACTTACGCCTATGATCCTCGATTTCTATCTCACGATATTGATAACCAT
>DPMX01000282.1 GCA_003540955.1 Gammaproteobacteria bacterium | reverse complement strand
CCGTGTTGATAGGACTTTGCACTGGCATTACCCTATCCATGCTGATAGCTTTCGGCGGCTTCGAGTTTGTTCACAAAGGGAAGGTCGCCGGTTTTCACCCTGGGTTAGTCTCACTGATTCCTAACCTGATTATTGCGATCGTAGGATCAAGGTGGATTAGTGATAGATAGCCCTGAAGTGCACTTTTACTGTGACTTAGAACGTCGCCCGTTGTTCAGTATCAGCATGAGATAATAAAACAGGCCAGAAATTATTTATGACCCCCGATGAACTGTCACGCTACGCAGAGGATGGCTACAACCGCGTCGCTATTACGCGCCATCTTCTCGCCGATCTCGATACGCCATTGAGTGCATACCTCAAATTAGCTGCCCAGCCATACACCTATTTGCTTGAATCAGTCGAGGGCGGCGAGAAATGGGGTCGTTATTCCATCATCGGCTTGCCCGCAAAAGTGATACTTCGTGCGACCAGTGAGGAAATCACGGTTACTCATAATGGACGTGTTGTAGAGCGTATAACGAAGAGCGATCCATACCTGTTTGTACGTGAGTATCTTAATCGCTTTAAAGTGCCGATGAATAATGATATGTCACGGTTCGCTGGTGGTTTAGTCGGTTATTTTGGCTATGACACGGCACGCTATATAGAACCGAAATTATCCCGAACGGCACCTGCCGATCCGCTCGACACACCCGACATACTGCTTATGCTTTCCGATGAATTTCTTGTCTTCGATAACCTAAAAGGGGAAATACATTTTGTATGTTATGTCGATCCCTCCAATCAGGAAGCTCTCGGTGACGCGGATCGAGCACTGGCATCGTTGACTGAACGACTACAACAACCGATACGCTTCTCAACCTATCCACCAGGAACAAGCCCTGAATTCGATCCGAAATTTGAATCTGAATTTGGTCACGATGAATTTCTTAAGTCGATCGACAAGGTGCAAGACTACATTGTTGATGGCGACGTGTTTCAAGTAGTTCTTTCACAACGCCTATCGACGCCGATAAAAGTGCCCGCCATAGATGTCTATAGAGCATTGCGACACCTGAACCCATCACCATATCTGTACTTCATGGATCTTGGCGACTTTCACATCGTTGGTTCATCGCCAGAAATTCTAGTTCGCGTTGAGGGTTCTACGATCACTACACGCCCACTAGCCGGAACACGGCCACGCGGGCGGACACCAGCGGAAGATGCACTTTTAGAGCAAAGTCTCCTATCTGACCCCAAGGAGCTCGCTGAACATCTTATGCTAATCGATCTTGGCCGCAACGATGTCGGGAAAGTCGCGAGAACGGGCAGCGTTGAGGTAACTGAGAAGATGGTGATCGAAAAATACTCCAACGTGATGCACATCTCTTCGAACATCGAAGGCCAACTAGCCACAGGGAAGGACGCGATTGACGCGTTACGGGCTACCATCCCGGTTGGTACTTTATCCGGCGCTCCGAAAATACGTGCCATGGAGATTATTGACGAACTCGAACCCGTGAAGCGCGGCGTCTATGGCGGCGCAATTGGTTACGTTTCCTGGAACGGAAATATGGACACAGCGATTGCCATACGCACTGCTGTTATTAAGCAAAATAAGCTCTTCATCCAGACAGGGTGTGGTATCGTAGCGGACTCGGTTCCACAAACGGAATGGGAAGAAACTATGAATAAAGGTCGCGCAATGTTTAAAGCCGTAGAGATGGCAGAGCGGCGGCTATTCCGCGCAGCAGGCGCATCCTGAGAGTGCCCCTGCTCGTCGAATTTAATCGATCACAACCGCGACCATTCCCGCGTCGAGGCCTTCTTCGCCTTCATTGACATTCACAGCTGAAATGGTCCCATCAATTGGCGCCTCATGTGGCACTTCCATTTTCATAACTTCCATGATGAACAACGTATCGCCGGATTTAACATAATCTCCAGGTTTTACCATCACCTTCCACATGTTACCCGCGGTCTGCAATTCCACTTCGTGAGCCATGTTTCCTCTCCCGTTTTTATAATGGTGACTTCAGGAAAACCTGAGGGCGAGCCCTCATACTATACTGTTTTCGCTACATAATGCGGTGATATCTCGTGCCTTTTGCTGAGCTTCTTCAACAGATATAACTTCAAACAACAATAATTCACTCGGTTTCGCCTGCCCTAGTTTCCAAAACGCACATTGCGGCACAGTGTATGGATTAATAAACCCCCCCATACTGGGCCCGTCATTGACCAAAATAATTGGAGTTTGTCCAGCGAGATTTATTCCCCCAACGGGATAGCCTTGATCGATAATATTCGCAGGGTCGGATCCATGTTCCGGTAATTTGTTGTATGCCTTCTCGGTAAATGTCCAATCTGGACCTTCAAGACGAAAGCCGGAGCGGTCGCTTTTTGCCGACAGTTTCCACTTCGTAGAGAGAAAGCGTTCATGTCCGGCTTTATCGATCCAATCATCATTGGGCCCGCATACCACTTCAATTTGCCACTGCTTATCAGTTGCGATCTGCGGCCGCGCCGATTCTTTAACTTTTCGCCCTGGATTCCCGTTACCGGTCCCCACTGGGATAACCTGGCCTTCTTGGATAGCGTGCCCACCTATGCCGCCTACTCCCGCTTTATGAAAAGTCGCTCGAGCTCCCAAAAATTCAGGGGATTTGATTCCGCCGGCGATCGCAACATAGCTTCGGGTACCAGTTTTAGCAAATGTCATCTCTAAAGTTTGTCCTGCTTTAAGAGCAACACTCTCCCACATCGGGATACCTACTCCATCGACCTTCGCTTGCATGTCGGCACCAGTAATCGCGATGGTTGTATCTCGCTGCGCCTTTAGAAAGGGCCCAATGTACTGACACTCTAACCCAGCATCGCCCACGTTATTTCCAACGAGAACATTGGCAAGCCTAAGCGACCAGGAATCCATTGCACTGGACCACGGAAACCCGAGATTTAGATAACCGATGCGACCAGGATAATCTTGGATACTAGTTTCCAAGCCGGGTTTAACTACTTCGAGCATTGATCGTCCCTCTCAAAATCTCGCGTTGACATCGAGCTGCTCGACCCACGCTTTGTGACGCTGCAGCGATACTTTCTGATAGTCAGTAATATTCATCTCGTAGCTACCTTCTTCTACCTTACGTTCTACCTCGTTGAATTCTTCTACCGTACACGGAACAAATCTGATTCTGTCTGTCGGCTGCAATAACCAAAGCTGTGATTCGAATTGCGGTAAGCGCTGTTTGGAATCCCAGATCGGCATTGGGGTTCGCGCGAAAATTTGATATCCGCCCGGTCCATCAACCGGATAAATTGCAGTCGATCCGCCACCCATACCGATAGTTCCGCGGGGTGTGAAGGTACGAGGAGGATTATATTTTGGTGCAGTCAACTGGCATCGCGGATCAAGTGGCATTAGAAATGGAGTGCCTGGCCAAAAGCCTAACGCCGCACACCAGTATTCAGTCCCGGAATGGACCCTGACGAACTGTTGAACGTCTTCCAAATTATTCAGATTCGTTATGAATTCTGGATCTGGATCCTTCTCCGGATTAATTTTTTCGCGGTACTCGTTCATTGCTGCAGCAGTCCATGGATCAAGGTACACCGCCGGAAAATAAAGTAGACGACTTTCGACTTCAACATCACTGGCTTCACCCAGTAAAGCTGCTAACGTCAAAATTTCCTTCTGCAGGTCATCGTAACTAATCTCGTCAGGTTCATAGTGAATTGATAACGACGAAAAACAAGGTGAGGTTTCGACCACACCTTTAATTTTCTGCTCCATTGTTGCACGCGCTAAGCCTTGCGAAAAAAAATTCAATGCAAGGGTCAATTCGTCACCGAATTCGATTAACATGAACCTATCACCACCCGGCGAACATTTGGGTTCAGCGTAAATCATAAAATTCTTCCTTCTCCTAGTGGTTTTTTTCTACACCGACTAACCAATCAGAGACGCTCTATGCTCATCTATAAACCCGGTGAAAGTATCGCCGTTTTGAAAATCTCGATGTCTGACGATTTTTTCCAAAAAAGATACATTGTGAGCGATCCCTTCGATCTTCGTTTCTGCCAATGAGTCTGCCATCATGCTTAGTGATTCCCTGCGTGTTTCTGAAGAGCAAATAAGCTTCACCAGCATCGGATCGTAATATGGGGTGATCACATCACCTTCGATAACACCGGTTTCGACCCGTACCCTATCGGTCGATTGCGGAAGGATCAAGGTTTCTAACGTACCAGGAGATGGCAAAAACATTTTTGTGGGATTCTCAGCGTACAACCGGCACTCGATTGCATGGCCCACTTGATTGATAGAGGCCTGTGTGAAGGCACTAAGATCATCCCCCCTAGCGAACTTAATTTGTAAAGCAACGAGATCTACATCTGTAGTCATTTCTGTAACAGGGTGTTCGACTTGAATGCGCGTATTCATCTCGAGAAAAAAGAAATCGCTCGTCTCAGCATCTAGGATGAACTCCACGGTTCCCGCACCTTCATACGACTGACTCTCGGCCAGGCTGACCGCAGCGGCAGCCATCTTCTCTCGCACATTTTCGGGTAGGTTACTGGCAGGAGCTTCCTCGATTACCTTCTGAAATCGACGTTGTATCGAGCATTCTCGCTCATAGAAATGTACCACACGCCCTCCGCCAAAACCGAACACCTGGATCTCAATATGCCTAGCTTTCGGAATATATCGCTCCAGAAAAATTGTGCCGTCGCCAAAGGAACGCTCGGCCATTGCTTGAGTCGACTTAACAACCGCCTCTAGCTGGTCCGGCTGTTCAACCAACCGCATGCCAATACCGCCTCCACCTGCGGACGCCTTAACCAGCAACGGATATCCAACGCTTTCTCCAGCTTCAAAGATACAATCGATTTCACCCACCAAAAAACGCTGGCTGCCAGTCAACACGGGTACACCAGCGGACTCGGCAATACCTCTCGCTCGTTCTTTATCCCCCATGTCTCGAATCTGCGCAGGTGTCGGACCAATCCAAGTCAGGCCACTATCTAAAACTCGCTGCGCAAACCCAGCGTTTTCAGAGAGGAACCCATAGCCCGGGTGGATCGCTTCGGCCCCTGCTTCGCGTGCCGCACCAAGTATCCGTTCAAAATCTAGATAGCTCTCTTTTGCTTTAGCCGGACCGATCAGGATCGCTTCGTCAGCTCGCTTCACATGTAGCGATTGCACATCTGCTTCTGAGTAGACCGCTACGGTACCAAGACCTAAGGTTTTTGCACTGCGCAAGACTCGACAAGCAATTTCCCCTCGGTTAGCAACTAGTAATTTTCGCATTTTGTATCGCTCTCGTTCTGGTGACTAAGGCGTTCTCCGGCTGCACTAGCTTACAACCTAAGGAGTCGTTAGCATTGTACGGCCCATCAATATTAATATATTTTTCGCTGAAACCCGCCAGCTAAACCGACGTCCTTGCTTAGTTAGGGGTTCTTCGGAAAAGTAATTTGCACCAGCAACCCTGGATTGTGATTGTGCAATGAGACGATCGCGCCATGGTAGGCGCAGATGGCGCTCACCATGCTCAGACCAAGCCCCGCTCCCTCCTTATCACGACCGCGTTCGGTGCGGTAAAAGCGTTCAAAGACCCGACACCTGTCCTCGGCCTCCACCCCGCACCCGGTATCTGAGACGGACAGTATTACCCCGACTGCATCTACATCTAAAACAATATCGATTTTGCCATTTATTGGCGAAAATTTAATCGCATTATCTAATATATTACACACGGCCTGCATTAATAGGTCGCGTTCACCTCTGATTTCGATTCCAGTCGAATCTACCTCCACTGCTATTTTTCGCTCGTCAGCTAATGGTGCATACAACTCAACGGCTGCACTGATAACTTCTTCAAGATCTACGATTCCGAAATTTTTGCCATGCCCTGCTGCTTCAAGCTTGGCAATACGGAGCAACGCCCTAAATGTGGCGAGTAGACGATCGACTTCGACGACACAAGCTTCAATAGAAACCACCGATTCGCCTTTCTTGCTCGTGAGATTGCGCAATTGTATTAAGCGATTGCGCAATCGTGATAGCGGCGTCCGGAGATCGTGAGCAATATTGTCAGTCACATGCTCGATACCACTTAGAAGTTGTTGAATCTGATCAAGCATCGCGTTGAAACTTTGACCAACTTCATCTAGATCATCTCCTCGGCCTAGGATCGGCACTCGGTTCGAAAGATTACCCTCCATCACTTCCCTGCTGGTCTGGCTAATTTTCTTTAATCGTAACCCTACTCGGCGGGACAACAGCAGCCCGGCACTAATTCCAATAACCGTAGCAATCACCATAGCTAATAACAGTGAATGCTCTATTTGGTTTTTCATGGATTGCAAATTACGGATATCCCTCCCAACCAACAGATTCACGCCATCGCGAAGCAAAAATGGTCGCGAGCGCGCTGTAGTTTTTGTACCGGTCGTCCGTTCTGTCAAACCAAACTCAATCCATCCCGATTCATTCGGCCCAACACTTGGCCACGCCGAAATGTTTCCGACTACGGGATTGCGTTTGTCGTCCGCGACAAGATAAATTGACGACCGGGTTGGATCACGTTCGATTCTTAATTCGATGGTTGTTATTAATCCGTGTAATCCACGGCCCCTATAGACTTCCGCAAGTCCTTCGATATCTGTTTCAATGACTGTATTAGTTTGCCGGTCCATAAACCCAACGGTAGACCAAAGCACAAATGCCCCGATCAGCGCTACCGTACTGACAAGGATTACTACGAAAATCACCGCGACCTTGAAAGTGGTCGAATAACCAAATTTACGGAATCTCCGCAAGCCGATAACCCTCCCCGCGAACAGTATGAAGTAACGGCCGTGAGTAATCGGCATCAAGCTTGTTACGCAATCGACTAATATGAACGTCCACTACGTTAGTTTGCGGATCGAAATTCAGACCCCAAACAGATTCCAATAGCATCGTGCGGGTGACGACTTGACCTGCATGGCGTGCAAGATACTCGAGCAATTTAAATTCTCGCGGTTGCAGTCTTATCGTCCGACCCTCGCGTGTCACCTGATGCGTTATGAGATCGATCTTAAGCGTTCCAAGGTGGAATTCGATCGGTGGGATCGGTAGTTTGGAACGCCGAAATAAAACTTCAATTCGGGCTGTCAATTCCGAGATATCAAACGGTTTCACTAAATAATCATCACTTCCAGCCCGCAGACCTTCGACTCGATGATTGACTTCACCTAGCGCGGATAACACTAAGACCGGTATATCATTTCCGCCGGACCGGAGCTCTTCGATGAATGATAGCCCGTCACCATCTGGTAACATTCTGTCAAGTACTACGACGTCGTAGACATTTTTAGCAAGCAGACCACGTGCTAATT
>DPMX01000187.1:14463-18536 GCA_003540955.1 Gammaproteobacteria bacterium | reverse complement strand
GTACAAAACCCACACTGCAAAGCGTGGCATTCGTGAAATGCTTGCTGCACCGCATGTAAAGTACCGTCTTCTGCTGCGAGGCTTTCAACAGTTCTTACCTCGGCCCCGTCGACTTGAACAGCCAAGGTCAGGCAAGAACGTCCTGCCCAGCCATCGATAATCACGGTGCAACACCCGCAAACCCCGTGTTCGCACCCAACGTGGGATCCAGTGAGCCCAAGTTCGTGGCGCAAAAAGTCACTGAGTAAACGCCTGGTAGAAACTTCTCGGGTTACACTTTCGCCATTGACCTTCAGTGAGATTTCAACCGTCGAATCGGCCGCAGCTTTGATTGCAGCGTTACGTATCTTTTTACTCATGGGGAGCTCCCGCCCGCGCAGCAGCGCGCGCGACGTTTCTTCTAACTAGTGTTGCGAGAACCTGCTGACGATAAGCTAGACTCGCCTGGTTATCGTCCGGGGCTTGAACTGCTTCTCGCGCGGCTTCGCCAGCTGCGTCGATGACATCTACTTCAAGACGGTTTCCAATCAATATCCGTTCGGCCTCAAGCAATCGGACTGGCCGTGATGCGATCCCGCACGCGCCCAAATTTGCGTCCGTGCAATTACCGCTCGAGTCGATTCTCAATATGACGCACACGCCGGCGATGGCGTAATCACCCCGGCGTCGGGCCATCTCACCAAAAGCCCAACCGGCATCTGGCGGTAAAACTGGGAAACTGGCGGCGGTGATTAATTCGTTTGGTTTGAGATCCGTTGTCAGATGGAAACGAAAAAAATCATCTGCCGCGATGGAACGCTCGCCGTTTGGACCGACGACTACGACCCGACCACCACACGCCAATAGCACCGCCGGTAATTCCGCTGCGGCATCGGCATGAGCCAGACTTCCGACCAAAGTCCCACGGTTTCGGATGACTAGATGAGCTACGTGGGCCAGAGTTTCGCGCAATATAGGATTCGCTTGCTTAATATCATCGTGCAGTTCGACTTGGCGCTGGCGCACCATCGCACCAATCGTAATTTCTGTTTCGGTTAGCTCGATCTGACTAAGCGAAGGGATGCGGCTGATATCGATCAGATTATCGGGCATTCCCAAACGAAAATTCAAAGTCGGAATCAAGCTTTGACCGCCGGCAAGGATTGCGGTGCTTTCGTTCGTAGCGAGGGCTTCGATAGCGTCTTCTATCGTTAACACGCGTTGGTATTCAAACTGAGGCGGCTTCATGACGCGGCCTTTTGCGTACCAATCGGCGTCGGCGCAACGGCATAATCATCAGGGTCGTTCCAGCTATCCGGCCAATTGACGCCATTTGCCCGTTTGATGGCTTCAAAATGCGGTCCCCGGTCAAAAAATTGCAGTGCATCGCGTTGCCCGCGCATCTTACTCCGCAGCGCATTGGTCCCAGATTCGTCCAATACCGTAACGCCAGATTCGTTCACCACGACGACCCCGTAGTCGGCAGCGGCGGCTTCAACTGATACGAGTCCGCACTCGACGTCGTAGCGCACCCAATCCGCTTCCCGGTCGAGTGGGTCACCCCAACCGCCGCCGCCGGTCGTAACAATCCGCACAACCGAGCCAGCGGTAACAGGAATATTATCCGACATACCTGCAACGGCGAGTTCCTCACCATGATTATCGACTACTTTGATTCCATATGTACCACCATGCAACCCTCCGTTCACACCGTAGGTACTGATCAATGCGCGGTCGGCATTCGATAACAACTGACTGTCCTCTAAAACGCGCACTTGCTTGTCGTAACCGCAGCCACCACGCCGCAGGCCCGCGCCACACGAATCGGTCGCTAAGGCAAGTTTCTCAATCAGTACTGGATAGCGGGTTTCGGAAAACTCTGCGGGTAAATTCCGTGAATTGGGCACCACATGGACAACGTCGCTCCCATCCGCCCACGGTCGGCCGGGACCACCGCCGCCTAAGACTTCCCGAAATAAAAAGAAACCAGAACCTGTCGTGCCACCGTGTAAACCCCAGATCCGGATCGTTTCATGATCAGCCGGCATCCGTCCACCTGTCGCCTTTGAAAGACAAGCTGCAAAGACGCCGAGAGATCTCAAAAGAATGAAAAACCGCATCCCAGTCGCCTTGCCGAAGTTCGGCGTCACCAGCGTACCCTTCTCCGGAAATTTCATTTCGATCACGTCCAATACGCCTTCGTTCATATCTATCTCGGCAGCGCGCTCTGGAGTATCAGCTAATGAGCGTAAAACCGGCGCCATCCATTTTCGGGCGAACTTCCCGTCGGCATAGTCTATCGGCCAGTTTATAGGCCCCTTAGCCTCAGGATCGGTACCAGTGAAATCGAGAATGATTTTCTCTGGTGTTTTTGTCATCGTCAGACGTAATGCATGTAACCTCGGCTCGTCTACCCCATCATTCTCAATATAGTCTTGCCAGTGATAAACGCCATCGGCAATCTTAGGCAGTAGTTCACGGCGTAGTGTTGCCGCGCAATTATCGATTATTTCATCGAAGGCTAAATCTAATGCGTCGGCACCATAACGTTCGGCTAAATCACATAGCCGTTTTGAACCAAGACGTGCGGCGCCGATCTCGGCATCGATATCCCCCTTCAAATGCTCAGGCAGGCGCGAGTTACGTTCAATGATCTTGAATGCCGCATCGTTGACGATACCCCGCTCGTAGAGTTTGATCGGTGGGACAACTAACCCTTCTGCCCACATGTCGGTCGCGTGGACAGGGAGACTACCGGGGACAGATCCGCCGACATCATCGTGATGGCCGAAAACTTGGCTAAATCCAATCAGGCGATCGCCATGAAAGATCGGGATCGTAGTGCACAGATCGGGGACGTGGCCGATTCCGCCGCTACTATTGTATGGATCATTCCAGAAAAACACGTCGCCGGGATCGATCTCACCATCACCGAAATATTCGAAAACCGGCTCAACTAAAGCAGAATAAGAACGACCAGTAAGCTTACGACCGCGAGCATCGAATAGCGCAACCCGATAGTCATGTTGATCTCGGATCATTGGCGAACGTGAGGTACGTTCAACAGCCGCTTCGATTTCGAGCTCGGCCGAACGAATCGTCCCGATTATTACTTCAAGCTCTACTGGACCTAGCCGGCCCGCGGTACTTGCACTCATGGTCGTGTCTCCAAAATTAGATTACCGAAAACATCCACTTTCAATGACCAGCCCGCCGGGACAACAACGGTCGAGCCATATTCTTCAATGATTGCAGGCCCGCCGAGCGCGCTGCCTGCCCCCAATGCAGACCGGTTGAAAATTGGACAATCGCGCCAACCGTCGCCTCGCCAATAGACTGGGCGCTCACTTGTTGGAGTCGTATCCCCACCTTTAGGGATTTTCGCAACCTTCGGTCGATGGATACTACCTACCGCCTGCACTCGCAAGTTAACCAGCTCGACGTCCTGTTCACCCTCATATTGAAAGCCAAACGTTTCGTGATGGACTCGATGGAAGTCCTTCCATAAGAAAGCAACCGCGTCCGGTCCGCCCGTTCCTGGAGGTACGGATATCTCGATTTCGTGCCCTTCCCCGACGTAACGTAAATCCCCAGAGCGTGTGAGTAAAATCCTATCTTCAGCTATTCCCTCCGCCGCGATCTCATCGCGTCCTCGATTTTCAATCTCACGCCACGCCGCCTCGATTTCGTCTGTGTCTGCGCTCGAACATTGACGCACGAGCGTGCGCATGTAATCACGCTTAATATCGGACACATGCAACCCGAAGGCCGATAAATTACCAGGATCCGGAGGTGAAACAACGGTCGTAATATCAAGAAAATCTGCGACATCCGCGGCAAACATACCCCCCGCACCGCCAAAAGCGATGAGCGCATAGTTGGATGGATCGCGGCCCCTATTTACCGTGACCTGTCGAATTCCGTGGACTTGGTTGGCAGCTGCTATTTCGAATACACCAGCCGCTGCTTCTTCGGCACTCATATCGAAACGACTACCAAGCGCCCGATACGCAGTGCGAGCCGCATCGATGTCTAGTACGATCTCTCCACCGACGAGTGCACCCGGAAGCCGCCCAAGCACGACCGCGGCGTCG
>DPMX01000187.1:13268-14166 GCA_003540955.1 Gammaproteobacteria bacterium | reverse complement strand
CCCAAGCACGACCGCGGCGTCGGTCACAGCGGGTTGGCGGCCACCTCGGCCGTAGCAAATCGGACCGGGGTCCGCACCACTGCTCTGTGGGCCCACTTTGAGGCCACCGTAATCGTCCACCCAGGCAAGTGAACCTCCCCCGGTACCTATAGTTGCAATATCGAGCATTGGTGTCTTGACCGGATAATTTTCGACTAACGAATGGCTCGTCAGATTGGGGACGAGTTTTTCGGTCAACGACACGTCGGTGGAAGTACCGCCTACATCTAAGGTCAAAATATCCTCGAAGCCGGCTAACTCCGCCATATGGGTGGCGCCAAGTACCCCGGCTGCAGGACCGGACAATAGCATCGTCACCGGTCGCGCAGCCGCAGCTTTATCGCTAACGACTCCCCCATTCGACTGCATAATTAAAAGCGAAGGACCTATACCCTTCGAGCTCACTTTTTCCGCCGCTCGGGTCAGATACCTCTGACAATAGGGTTTCACCATCACATCGATCAGCGTCGTCATGGCGCGCTCGTACTCACGATACTCTGGCAGCACTACTGAAGAGAGCGATACGAAGAGATCCGGAAAATGCTTGGCTATAATTTCTCCAACGCGTCGTTCGTGTGCGTCGTTAGCATAACCGTGCATCAAACAAACGCCGATGCATCTAACGCCCTTGTCGCTCAGTGCCTCAACTGCCCTCACAACAGCGGCTTCGTCCAACGGCGTGATTTCCTCTCCCTTGAAAGTCATTCGACCTGGTATTTCCCGCACTAGATGCAACGGGACAAGCCTTTTTGGCTTGACCCAAAAGAACGAGTTGCCGTACCCATCTGGAACCGACTGTCGTGCTATTTCTATTATGTGGCGGAATCCTTCGGTGACTAGCAAGCCGAGCCCGTCGAAC
>DPMX01000187.1:8389-12971 GCA_003540955.1 Gammaproteobacteria bacterium | reverse complement strand
AAGCCGAGCCCGTCGAACTTATGCTCAAGCACCGCGTTAGTCGCGACCGTGGAGCCATGTAGCAATTGCTCGACATCACCCGGTGTAGCGTTAGCCGCTTGCGTTGCCTTATTAAATCCTTCGACTAAACCAACGCTCGGGTCGTTCGGAGTTGAAGGGGTTTTGATGGCGTAGTGTGCGCCAGAGATTTCGTCTACCGCCACGACATCCGTGAACGTCCCGCCAGTATCGATAGCAATCCGTAAACCCATCCTAGACCCCATATTGATGATAAATTACAAGCATACCTATAGGATTCCTGGATGGCCATGGCCATCACCAAGCTCAGGAGAAAAATTGGCAACTCGATTTGTAGTGCCGCGGTAGCGTTGTCGTTTACTATCCAAAGTTATCCTTTTGCTAATTAGCCCGTTTCCTGAGGCCACTGATTACTACGTATCCATAATTACGTTAGCAGGCACAGATGTGCGATCATATAAAATCGCCAGATACAACTGTCCGATAGTCGGCCGGTTCATAGGGCGCGAACAATTCCTTTAGTGGAGCGAACGGTCCACGTTTGCGTAGAGGATCGATCCCGAAATCTTTCAACAATTCATCATGATAGTGCTGTGCATGCAAAAACATTCGAGTACTGCTGGCAGGGCTATGTGGCATCCAAGACCTCTTCCATGCCTTAATTTCTTTGATTTCCTGGACCATATCGGCCCGCTCAGGCAAAACAAACCGCCCCGCAATCAATTCGGCGAGCCAGCGGGCCTGAATAGAGCAAGTGATAATGTTAGAAACAGCCGTGGCCCGGCCAACAAATATCAACCTAGGCAAATCTGGGTTTAGCATGTGGCGATACAAATAAAAACCGTCGTCATCCGCACCCAATCTCATTCGAATATCGGGCGAAAAATAATTGAATTCACTTTTCCAGCCCGTAGCCAAAACGACACAATCGACCGAGAGCCGAGTACCATCTTTCAGTGCCACACCGTCGGGCAGGTAGCGCACGATCTCTGTCCGGTGCGCCGTCACGCACCCGCTACGAATAAGTGGAAAGAATTCCGGAGGAGTAACCATCGTTCCTTCTCCATTGGTGTCGGATTCAAATGGTTCCGTCGGTATTAGGTTCTTACCGTTTGAAATCGCCATCCCAAGACGACATTGCAGACGAATAACGAGTTCAAAAAACCGCCAGAATACCCACACCAAAGGTTTACCGATACCGATGCAACCATCGCTCCACTGAAGTCGAGCGTTGATAAAGCGGCAAAAACGCGCTTGTCATACGACTCAACCCCACCCATTTAAAGGGCAGTACACCGACAACCTTGCGTGGCACCGGCCAATGGGTCCGTCGGAAAACCATATAAACGTTTTTAGCAACCTTGGTTGCTTGAGTAACAATGTCTGCCGCGCTCTTACCATATCCAACCACGGCGACGTTTCGCCCTATTAGCGGCTCCTGGGTCCGGATCTCCGAACTGTGCAAAATTGCACCTTGATAGCACTCTTCGCCCGAAAAGGTTGGTTTGTTTGGGACATCGGAATAAAGCCCCGTGGCAATAACGACCAAGTCGAATTCTTCGCTTTTGTTGCCAGCACCACCTCCTATAGAGATTATCCAGCCTGGATTTCCGCCGTCACGGGGTTCAAGCCCCGTTACGCGGGCATTAAAGCGAATATAAGATCGCAAGCCGAAATGGTCGATATAGTCTTCAAGATACTGCTGAAAGACGGGCCCTGGGGTAAAATTAGGTGTACCCTCAGGTAGTGGCCAATCAGGAAACTCATACAGTTCTTTAGGCGCCTGAACAGCAAAACTACAATAGCCGTCGGCCCAAACTCCACCCACTCGATCACCGCGCTCGAACAGCGTGCATTCGAGGCCGTCTGCGCTTCAGATTCATTACTCCGACCACCGGCTCTAGGCTAATCGTGCCCGCAATCAGATGAAAGCATAATCAAAGTGCGCACTTCTTCGAGAGCAACCGAGAAAGGTCCACAGTACGACCGTCCATACACTGTAATACAAACCGCGGAAACTTACGCCGGTCACCCCGACGCTCGCATATCGCGCGGCGATCTGTCGATAAAGATAGAAAGCATGGCACAATCCTAGGATCGCCCCGCACATGCTTCCGATCCATAAAAGCAAAATCATGATTGAGCTTCATTCTTAAGCATCAAACACACCCTGTTAAAATATCTTAACTGCTTAAACGGCAAAATCGACTACTAGCAGCGGCCATCGTAATAACGAACAAAAAAACACTCATCTCTAATGAGTAATAGCGCAAAAATTGATGAGCGCGAGGCGCTTTAACTCTCAAAGATTTATTCTCGTCCATAGCACGCCGCGACAACACCTCGGCAGTTTAATTGTGAGCCGTACCTTCGGGCTCCAATCCAGCCTTACCCAACGCTACGGCTATGCGGGCAATTTCCGCCATCGACAACTTTACTAGCGGTGGCCTGACGATCGCTCGCTTCTGGCGACCGAGTAGCACTAACGCCTCTTTCATCCGATTATGCATGTCCCCAAATGGATCACAATAAAAAACCTGAGAGGTGTACCAGATACGGTCCGCTACAGTTTTGGCGATGTTCAACTCGTCGGATTGGATCGCATTAAACAGGGCGACCTGCCAATCGGCAATCACTGAGCCTGCGCCGGACAGCAACCCGTTTGCCCCCATTACAAGCGACGACATCAACCACGCGGAATTGGTTGATAACACATTGATCGGCCTAGACAGGTTTTGCAGCACTTTTATATGACGTTCGTGATCTTGCGCCGAGGACCAATCCTTGACCGCCCGCACCGTGGGTATTTGTTCCGCGATGTCAATAAGCGTATCGAGGGAATATGCCAACTCATCACCGTATTGAAAAACGATCAACGGTAAGTCGGTAGCATCGGCAATGATCTTAAAATGTGTCAACGCCATTTCAGGCCGGTAACGAATGCCGCCCATTCGCATCGAATGCGGTGGGAAACACAGTAATGCAGATGCACCACCGGTTTCAGCCATCCGCGCTAGGCGTGCCGCTTCAAGACTGCCATCGGCATAGATGCCGTTAATCAAGGGCAAGCGGTCGCCAATCGTCTCACCAGCAATGCCGAGGATCCGAGTTTGCTCATCGAACGAACAGGCATGCACTTCGGAGGAGTGACCGTTTACGGTAACTGCGGTAATCCCGGCGACATCGCCGAGATAAGAAAAATGCCGTCGAGTTTCGGCCTCTGCAATGGCATAGTCCTCATCGAACGCTAGAAGTGCGGCTGGAATAACACCGTGGGGGACATAATCCGGATACCGAGCCATAGTCCCCACCTTCGTCTAAACCCAATGCGGAACTCTAACGGAAATAATAAGATTTGTCCGTCTAGTCGTGATCGAAATCGGAACCGGCCATAGTCTTCTATACCTGACCTCAGAAATAGAACGGGTCTGACCCAATTCAAACTATCTTTACGTTGGGACCTTGGACCGGACCTTCGGCACCATCCGCATACAGGTCTGTGCCGCCAGAGGATAATTCTTCATAACCGTTAATGACATCCCATGGATCCTGCAAGTCCTGCATCCATCCGAGGAATGGTTTGTGGATGTTGTAACCCAGTAGGCGCGCAAGCGGCTCAGGCATAGCCTTGACGACATCAAGTGGTACGGAGAGATACCAGTTCTGTTCCTGCCGAAGCCAGCCAAGTGAATAACCGGCAAACATGGCAATACGCCATTCGTTGGCCGTAACATTGCGCCCTCCCCCGTGGTAGACGCCGCCGACAAAGACACAAAACGATCCCTTGGACATCACTACCGGCACGGTTTCGTCCTCTCGAGGTATTCGGTGGTCGTCCCAGAGGTGGCTGCCGGGAATAATCCGTGTCGCGCCGTTCTCCTCTGTAAAATCGGTCAGTGCCCAGAATGTGCTGGTGCAAGTATTGCGTTCGCTGGGATGAGCCATCGGATACATCAAATCATCCCTATGGAGTGGCTGTGGCGTTTCGTTTGGACCAATCGCCGTGATGGAGTTGGAATTCAGCTGGTAGCTTTCACACCACGGGCCCAAGGTCAGATCCATCATTTCCAAGACCTTATCGTTCATGAGGAAGCTGCCAACACATTGTGTCTTGGTGAAAAGGGAGTGCAGCCTTTTGGTATAGAAACCCACGAAATCACCCTCCCCACAAGCCTTGCGTTCCAAATAGGGGTCAAGGTCCGCTAGTATAACGTCGATAGCGCCATGGGTCTCCGCGTCCTTAATAATCACACAACCGTCTTGCTTGAGGATCGCCGCCAGATCGTCTTTACTGGCAGACAAGTCGACTGTTTGGATATCTCGCATTGGCATCGAATCTCCTCCACAACCTGAAAGGTCAATTAACCGTATAGCGCTACTTTAACAGTTCGTCCAGCGGCGGCCACTTGTCCACCCACGGACGCGCCGCCTCGAACGCCGCCGCCGCACGTAACACCATAGGGTCGTCGAGATGACCACCCGCAATCTGCAAACCCACTGGCAACCCATCTCGGGTAAAGCCCGCCGGTACCGTAGCGGCTGGCTGGCCCGTCATATTGAACGG
>DPMX01000187.1:0-8054 GCA_003540955.1 Gammaproteobacteria bacterium | reverse complement strand
AGCCACGCAAATGGCGGTCCAATTCGACCATCGATCTTTTCTGGACCTTGAGTATGCAACCCAAATGGTGGAACAGCTAAGGTGGGCGTCAATAGCAGATCGTATTTTTGCATGAAGCGCCACATCTTGTTGTTCACCGCTTTACGCACCACGACAGCATTCGTTAGATTCTCGGCACTCCAGTCATTGTTGATAAAGTCAACCAGATGCGGGGTCATCCGATCACCATACTCGGCCGTCAGTTGCCGCATACCAGCGAGGTCCGATTCAGCGGCAACTAAACCCCAAAAGCCGGCGTAGGGATCCTCGAAACCCGGATGAGCTTCTTCAACAGTACATCCGAGGTCACTTTCAAATACTTTCACGGCGGCACCAACGATTCGACGGATTTCCGGGTCAACCGCGGCGTATCCCCAATCCGAACTGTAAGCAACACGTAATCCCGTCAGATCGGTGTTTTCGAAACACGTATTCCAATCGAATTCTGGGCCGGGTAACGAAAGCCGGTCGCGCGGATCTGGACCTGATCCAATCACCGATAACATGAGAGCGGCATCCTTCACCGTTCGCGCATTCGGCCCGATGTGCTCGATTGATTCCCAACTCGATACCCCAGGGTAGCGTTCGTCCTTGGTGCCGGGGTACAAAGGAACCCGCCCCATCGACGCCTTCACACCGACAATCCCACAATGCGCGGCTGGGATCCGAACGGATCCGCCCCCGTCGCTAGCTATCGCGAATGGCCCCATGCCAGCTGCGACGGCTGCAGCTGAACCGGCACTCGATCCACCCGAAGTTCGTTCGAGGTTCCATGGATTGCGTGTTGTTTCGAACACTGGGTTGTGACCAACGCCGCTGTAGCCGAATTCCGGGACATTGGTCTTTCCGATAATAATTGCACCGGCTGCTTTCAGTCGCTCGACCACGACATCGTCCTCATCTGGCACAAAATTTTCATAGGCGACGGATCCTGAGACGGTCCTAATCCCGGAAGTGCAGACTAAGTCTTTAATGCCTACAGGTACCCCTGCAAGCGGCCCTAGCTCGTCACCCTTAACGATTGCCTGCTCAATGCGGTTTGCCTCGACTCGAGCTAGATCAGGCGTCGGCGTACAGAAAGCGTGAATTACAGGTTCAAGTCGCTCCATCCGGTCAAGGACCGCCTCGATAACTTCTGTAGGAGACAATTCTTTAGTCCGGATTTTCTGAGCAAGGTCGGTGGCGGTCATACAACAAATTTCGCCATCGAACATCTGATTTCTCCTCGATTGCGTCTCTAGCTGGCGGCTTCGCGAGAATTCAATAATTCTGCGCCTTTTGAATTACCCTTATAACGCTTTTACCTCATCGGATACACTACACCACCAACCGTCGATTTGGGAGGATGTTTTGATCATGGCAACCATAAAAACTGCGACCCTTGAAATTAATCACCGTGAAGATGGAGCAGCTGATGCGCCGGCGCTCATCTTTTCAAACTCTCTAGGCGCCGACTTGTCGATGTGGCAAGCACAGGTGGATCATTTCAAAAACGACTACCGCATAGTGCGTTACGACCATCGCGGCCACGGAGGGACTGCTGTTCCACCTGGACCATACAGCTTCGAAGATCTTAGCATGGACGTCGTCGCACTGATGGACGCGCTAGGGATCGAACGCGCACATTTTGTCGGACTGTCGATGGGTGGTATGACTGCGCTCGGCCTCGCAATCGATCACCCAGACCGTCTGATAAGCGCAACCTCATGTAATTGTGTTGCCGGGTATGGGCCGGAAGGCCTCAAGGTATGGGATGAACGGATTGCGGCAATCAGCGCGAACGGGCTCGAACCGCTTATCGAGACCACCATATCTCGATGGTTCACCCAACCGACGATCGACAGCAGAGCAAGCGAAATGAACGCAATTCGTGCCATGATCAGTGCAACCTCGGTTGAGGGCTACCTGGCCTGTTGCGGAGCGCTAAAAAAACTGAATTATCTTGACCGACTATCAACTATCACCACACCGACGCTATTTATCGCGGGCACCCATGACCTAGGCGCCCCAGCAGCAGCTATGCAGGACATGCATGCACAGGTCTCTGGTTCGCGTTACGTAGAGTTAGACGCCGCACATGTATCTAACATTGAGCGTCCGAGCGAATTCAACCTTGCCTTGGGGGACTTTCTGGAATCTGTTTAGATGCCTAAAAAAGCTACGGGCTTAATACTTAAGTCTGCGGCCGCCCGTCCTTTTTATTCTGTCGGCAAGACAAACCCCATGTCACGCTTCCCGCTCACATCGTAGATGTCGGCAGAATAAGATAGAATATCACCCCGTAGATTCGCTTCGCTCAATGCAGCTATCATTGTGTCCATATACGGGTGGGTAAAGTGCGCATCGAGAGCATCCTGATCGTCCCACACTTCGAAGATTATCGCACGGTTTGGCTCGGTGACATCGATTGCCCAATCATAGATCTGCGCTCCCGGTTCTTTGCGTGAGTTCTCTATCGCATGCGTGATCGATTCTTTACAGCGGTCGAAACCACCAGGCGCGAATTCAAAGACAACGGCAACTATCAACACATCGATTCTCCTTAGGATTTTGTACCTACCCTATTCCGCGACTACCGAGTCGAGACGCCTAAGCGACAACACGGCTTAGATGAATTTCCTACAAACTACCTCACCCCGACCTCGAAAAACTCATCCGTAAGTATGCTCATAACGAAAATGTAAAAATCATCGCACTTGGGTTGACGTTTTCGAGGCCCGGCACCGCTTCGATCCACCACTTGGGCATAGTGCCACCTAAGCCAACGGAAATCGCGATGTATTGCTTCTCCTCGACAGCGTAGGTGATCATCGGCGCATTCAGACCCGACCCCGTCGGGAAACGCCATAGTTCTTTTAAGTTTTCAGCATCATAAGCGACTACGTCTCCATCTGGAGTCGCCGTGAACACGAGATCTCCAGCAGTCGCAAGTACGCCACTCAAGATCGGATATTTGGTATCGATCCTCATTGTCATCTTGCCCTGACTAACATCGATGGCGACGAGACTACCGGAAAAACGCTCGGGATTATGCATGCCCCCCGCAGTAAACCACTCCCGTGGAATACTTTTGCTATCGTCATCAACTGGACTCGTAGTGGTCGAATTACAGCTTTCATTCACCGGGATGTAAAGCATTCCCCGCTCCGGGTTGTACGCCATAGGCATCCAGTTTTTCCCACCCATGAGGCCCGGGCAAATTAAATCCGATTTCAGTTTGCCACGGGCTGAGGCAACTCCCGCGTAGTTCTGAATTTTTGCTTCTGGATCATAGTCAAGCGGCCGTCCAGTCACAGGGTCGATACCACTGGTCCAGTTTATGCGTTTGACATAAGGTGTTGCGTATATGAATGAACCATCTACACGGTTGAGCGCGTAGAGAAAACCATTGCGGTCTGCGTGCAGCATCATTTTTTGTGCCTGATTTTTATACAGCGTATCAACAAGCACATGTTCGTTGACTCCATCGTAATCAAACGGATCATTCGGTGTATATTGGAAATGAAATTTTATTTCGCCTGTATCTGGATCAACCGCAATCGTACTATTTGAAAATAAATTGTCGCCCGGTCGATAATGGCGATCCCAATCTGGCCCCGGGTTACCGACACCCCAGTAAATCAAATCAAGTTCACCGTCATAGGAGCCTGTGACCCACGTACCGCCACCACCGGTCTTGTAAGCCTCGTGGTCATCAACCCAAGTATCACCCCCCGGCTCGTCTGGAGCTGCAATAGTGTATCGGCGCCAACGTCGCTCGCCTGAATTTAGGTCCGTTGCCTCCAACCACCCTCGGATACCAAACTCACCGCCAGAGACACCAGTTATGGCCATGTCTTTGACGATCAAAGGCGCGACAGTTATCGTCTCACCACGCTCTGGTGCACCAATCTGCCTTTCCCAAACATTTTCACCACTGTCTTTAGCAGTGGCAACAAGACGACCATCAAGGGTATGTGACAAGACTAACTTGTCCCATAAGGCGACACCTCTGTTGTTGACACCACAACAAGCCACTTCACCCGCCCAATCTTTGTCTGTTCCAGGATCCATACGCCAGACGAATTCTCCTCGTCCTTCTCTGACATCGAGTTTTGTTACAACCCCCCAACCATCGATCGCATACATAAATCCGTCTTCTACCAACGGTGTCGCTTCAAGCCCTGCGCTAGGATGAATTCCACCCCCCTCCGTTCCACCGATCGCGAAGGTCCAGGCGACTTTAAGTTCGCCAACATTGAACCTATTTATTTCGGACAGAGTAGAAAAATGATGGGCATTATAGGTGCCGTGATGGTGCAACCAGTTGCTCGACTCGCTCGCCGCGCTGAGCAATCTTTTCCTAGTTGTGACAGCATCTGGCTCCGTCGCCAAAGCTCCGCCGGCACTATACAAAACCATGGCTAGAGCAAGTTGCCGCATATTTTTTTGGCCTATCATTTTCTCTTTCTCTCCCCATTTAATTTCGATTGCGCCATATGTTTGCAGCGCGTCGCCTCTTCACCCCAAAATGCGACACAATCACCATAATTGGGTGCACCCCTCCCCTGGATGTTATTTCGAACATAGTCGACTACCGCCTCTATATCTCGGTCTCGCAGAAAGTAGCGCGCGCGAGGCGGCGTCGCGTCTCCCAATGAGGCGGAATTAGATCCATAACATTCCCGGTCAGCACCCTTATATATTTGCCGCACGTGATACGGCATGTTCGTTCCAGGGCGACCACAACGCACTACTAAGATAAGCGCCTCACGGCTAAGCGGGGTCACGCGCAATGACAGCGCTAATCCGCCGTAACTTCCCCCGCCGCCACCGTGCCATTTGTGGCAACCAACACAATTGGCCTTCTTGTAGATCGACTTACCGAGTCTTGCATTCGGTTCAGCATGGATTGTCGATGACACTAAAACCACGCACAACGAGATTATTATTCTTGTTCGTACAGGCAATCGCTTCTGCTGCGCAATCATAAACTCAGTGGTGCCCTTTTTTTGAGCATGCCCAATCGAGAACAATTCTATCTTCCGCTAACGCGGCAATTCGAAGACATATATTTGATTGCCGCCACTGGGTTGATATATGTCAGGGCTTTGAGCTGTTGTTAGTAGTTTTAGGACACCGAGCCCCGCTTGAACTGCGATATATTGGCGACCATCAACGGCATACGACACAGGATAACCATGGGGCCCGGCACCAAGTCGGGTCTGCCAGACGAGGTTTCCGTTTGCGCTATTATAGGCTTTAAAGTAACGATCTACGTCACCGATAAATGTCAGCCCACCCCCCGTATTAAGTGCTGCAGTTACAAACATCGCCCGTTGTGTGCGACTCCAGCGTTCGGTCATCGTCTCGACGTCCCACGCCGTTATTCGACCAAGTTTGCCATTCGAGCCTGGCATCTCATATACCCGAGATTCACCACCGTAACCACCTAAACCTTCGGTCATTTCTACCTCACGTCCGACCATATCGACACATAACTGAAACATTGGAAAAATTAACGCACGCGTCTCCGGGCTGTAGGCCGCAGACTGCCAGTTATGCCCACCGTAGATACTCGGGCATACGGAAACAATTTCACCTATCTTGGCGTCAATGATGTCTTGTCTATAACGAAGACGGCCGATATTGCGATCAAGTGGCAGAAACAAGTTTTGATAAATCGTCTCGGTGAAATCAACGAACTTGCCGGTAGCGCGGTCAAGTTTCCACAAGATACCATCCTTGCCAACCGTCACCATATATTCTCGATCGTCAATATCGACCAGAACCCGCTCAAAACTGCTTTCCATATCGAGCGTTTCACCGGGGATATGCTGGTAGTGCCACACGATACGACCGGTCCTCGGTTCGAGAGCAAGGGTGGAATTCGTGTATAGCGCGGCGTCTAAGGGCGACATACCGCGGCTCGCTGCGACCCATGGCTTGGCTTGCGCCGTGCCAATGAAGAATAGTTTTAATTTCGGATCGTAGGTACCGGGCATCCACGTATCGCCGCCGGCACGCAGTTCGAACGGTATGTCGCCCCAAGTGGCGTCGTGAGGATCGTCGGGTAACGCGATCGTAGAGGTGCGCCACAACTCCTCCCCTGTATCGGGGTTGTGACCCGTAACAAAACAACCGCCTTTTTTATAACGCTCGCAGCCATTGATGCCACTTATGAGAACACCGTCGCCAATTACTGGTCCGGAAGTATGCGTGTAGCCCTGTTTATAGTCGGCCTTAACCGTCCTCCATAATTCGTCACCGCTTCGCGCATCGAGTGCAACCAATGCAGCATCGTAAGTTGCAAAAAACACCTTGTCACCATAAAGCGCAATGTTCTTTGTCGGTCCTCCTAGCGTTTGCGATTCGGGAGGATAATCGTAGGCATACTCCCAAATGAGATCGCCAGTGGCAGCATCTAATGCTTGGATTACATTCTGCGGATGGGTAAGAAACATGACCCCATTGTGTACCAGTGGCGTGCCTTGGTTGCTGCCCTCCCGCATCGTTAACGACCATGCGAGCCTGAGTTGATTCACATTATCGGCATTGATTTGATTGAGCGGGCTAAAGCCTTGACCATCTTGTGTGCGGCGCCAGCTTAGCCACTCCTTAGCCGGCGGCGAGGCTAGCATCGCGTCCGTAACCGGCTCGTAATATTCAATTTTGCGGCTAACGAACCCACTGGTCCGATTAGCCGCACCCGCAATTGAACCAGCTTCGGACCAGCTTTGAAAAGCAATGGGCCGGGCGTTTGCTGCCGCCTCACGAGCCGCGGCCGTATCCCACGCGTCACCTTGGGTTGCAACACCAATCCTCTGCCCAGCATTGGGCGCAAGTACCACGTCGCCAGCAACGGCCCCATTGACCCTTAATATATGAGCGGTAATTGCCGTATTCACAGTCGCCTTCAACGAATTCGGCGCACCCGCCGGCATCTCTTCACGAATCAGTGTCTCTAAGGTCCCGATCGTCTCGTTACCCCACTTCAAAAGGAAATTCGGACCAGCGAGTGCCGTACCATGTCCAGTTCCGCGCAAGGTCAGGTGATGACATTCACCACAGTGCTTGTCGTAGTGTAATTTACCGAGCGCAACTTGCTGATCAGTGTACAGACCTTCGCGGGCTGATACTTCCACGACAGAATTTAGGACAACGGTAAAAAGCAACACGCTATAAAAATGATGGCACATAGTAGAATCTGCCCGTAATTAACTCTACTGAGTTTACCTAAATTTCACGAGCGAGACAGATTCCAACTTAAACTGCATAACGGATATATGGCGGCATTGCAGCGAAGCATGGCCCGACGACTCTGGCTGACTATAAGGTAAGCCACTATCCCGCCAAGCCAACCAACGCAACTTTTGGGGAACGCCGTATACTGTTGTCGGAACCTAACAGCGAATACTAAAAGGATAGATCTCGCAAAGATCGAGTGTTTGTTTCTTTCACACTGGCACTTCGATCATAGCGGCGGCTTTCCGGACGTCATCGCCGAAATAACTAGTGCGCGTGCTAAAGTTGGCCTAGATCAACCACTAATAGTTGATCTGCATCCAAATCGTCCCGATCAACGCGGGGTTATGCTTCCAAGTGGTGTGATGATATTGCTGCCACTGGAACCCACATTCGACGCAATTAGCGGTAGCGGTGGTTCGATCTCAATGCATGCCGACGTCCACACCATCTGTGATGGTTTTTTCTTCGGCAGCGGTGCTATCGAACGATTAACGGCGTACGAAACCGGCCTGCACGGGCACCATACGTTTCACGGCGACTCCGGTGTCCCGGATCCCTTAATCATGGATGAGCGCTATCTAGTAGCGCATGTACGTAGCCGCGGGATCTCTGTGTTATCGGCGTGCTCTCATGCAGGAATAGTGAATGCTTGTTTAAGCGCAAAGGCAGAGTTCCCTAAGGCGCCCGTTGATGTCGTTCTGGGTGGTTATCACCTAGCAGGAAAAGTTGTGGAGCAACGCATCGAAGAGACGGTTGCCGATCTCGGGACACGAATACAACCTCGGATC
>DPMX01000006.1:6295-6485 GCA_003540955.1 Gammaproteobacteria bacterium | reverse complement strand
TACCAACTGAGCTACGCTCACCATTATCCAAAATAAATTTAATTTACAAAGTATTTATATCCCAACATTTTCACTCCTTGTTGAGATGACCAAAATCGGCTGTTTTTCACCCAAACACTGCTCAACTCCCCTATTCGTCCCCGAATGAGGGGATCGTCAAATTGGCGCGCCTGGCAGGATTCGAACCTGC
>DPMX01000006.1:5819-5966 GCA_003540955.1 Gammaproteobacteria bacterium | reverse complement strand
TTAGAAGGCCGATGCTCTATCCATATGAGCTACAGGCGCTTCGTAACCACTCGTCCAATCTCGAAGTAACAGAAGGATCGGACGCCTGTCGCAGCGACAGTCAAGTGCAACGAAATCCAATTCTGGTCGGGGCAGAGGGATTCGAAC
>DPMX01000006.1:997-5467 GCA_003540955.1 Gammaproteobacteria bacterium | reverse complement strand
CCAGACTGCGCTATGCCCCGAAAAAGTGGCTGACGATGCGGGTCGCGGCGAGAGTTGGCGATAATACGCAGGACCCATATTCGGGTCAATTATATGATCCAACGTTAGAACTTGCGCTGCGTCACCCGTGAGGTCACCATTGTCTACGAATGAATCGTACTGGATAGAAAATATTATGGCTTCGACACGAATAAAATTTAGCACAACTATGGGTAATTTTGCCCTGGAACTCGAGGACGAAAAGGCGCCGCAGACGGTTGCCAACTTTGTTCAATATGTTGACGATGATTTTTATGCCGGCACCATATTTCACCGCGTGATCGATGGATTCATGATTCAGGGCGGCGGCCTTGATCCAGAGATGAATAGTAAGCAAACTCGGCCGCCGATCAAAAACGAAGCGGATAATGGACTGAGTAACCTAGTTGGCACTGTAGCGATGGCACGAACCAACGACCCCCATTCGGCGACAGCACAATTTTTTGTCAACGTAAAAGATAACCACTTCCTAGATCACAAGGGTCCGTCGTCTGAGGGATGGGGATACTGTGTATTCGGACGCGTGGTCGATGGCATGGATACCGTCAACGCAATTAAAGAGGTACCCACCGGTTCAAGCGGCTCAATGCGCGACGTTCCCACAGATACGATTGAAATCGTAAGCGCTGCGGTTGAGCGTGAATAGTTGAGGCAGCCGACCGTGGCGCACGTTTTTGCTTCCGATATACATCTAAGTAGCGAAAGCCCAGACAAAATCGCTCTATTTGAATCATTCTTGATCCGAACCGCAAAAAGCGCCGAGGCACTTTATCTTCTGGGTGATGTATTCGAAATCTGGCTCGGTGACGACGACGACTCCGACCCTCATCCACAGATAATCGATGCGCTACGGCGCTTCACCAATACAGGCACAAAACTTTTCGTCATGAGGGGGAATCGAGATTTTCTGTTTGGTCTTGATTTTGCAGCGGCTACGGGCGCTGGTCTATTACCGGATTGGCACACAATCGATTTATTTGGCGTCCCGACTCTATTAACGCACGGTGATTTGCTGTGCACGAAAGATGTCGAATATCAAACGTTTCGGAAATATGTTCGTGACCCGACCAACCAAAAATCGTTTCTCGCCAAACCTATAGACGAACGCCGACAAATCGCAGAGAACACTCGAAACGATACTCGTGCGTCAATGCTCGAAAAAGACGAGTTCATTATGGATGTCGAACAAATCACAGTAGAAACAATTATGCAGAAATCTAAGGTCGACAGGCTCATCCACGGCCACACTCACCGACCAGCTTCACACCAATTTAGCACTGCAGATGGAAACGTACGGGAACGTCACGTCCTCGGCGACTGGTACGACCTCGGTAGCATTATAATCGCCGCATCGGGAGGTCTGAGACGGTTAGAAGCAGCAGAATTCATAACCGCACCTGATTCCGTGTTTAACTAGTTACAACACCATCAACAGGACAAACAAACATGGTATCTGGTAGAGAAATTAACACTATCCGCAATTTCTTACCGATAGATCTACATAAACTAAAACCCTTGCGAGTCTATTTTTTTCGAGATCCATAACCTGTGTCTTATCTCAGCTCCCCGGAGCATACATGCGCAGAGTGGGACAGGCTAGGGTTGCGAGCAGTAGGATTAACCTAGCGAGCCCTAAGTGTATCGCTCGAGTCTATCTCGTAAAAGAGCTCTCATCATAGGCCAATCAAAAAGAGGACCAGGATCTGTCTTGCGATCCGGTGCAATATCGCAGTGTCCAACAATGTCTTCTAGTTTTACACCCGGATAATTTATGCACAATTCAGCCAGGACATCTGTCAATGCGGTGTATTGCTCACTAGTAAACGGTACGTCATCACATCCTTCAAGCTCGATTCCCACAGAAAAATCGTTACAGGCGTTGCGTCCAGCAAACACCGAGTCGCCACTATGCCATGCGCGATGCGTTGTCGAGACAAACTGCTTCAATAGACCAGTTCGCTCAATTAACAAATGAGCAGACACTTTGAGTCCATGAATCGCTTCAAAGTAAGAATGTTTCGTCGGATCTAGGCAGTTTTTAAACAATCGATCGATATGGCCACCACCGAACTCCCCAGGAGGTAGGCTGATAGCGTGAATAACAACCAGTTCGACGTTGTTACCATCTGGGCGCAAATCGAAATTCGGTGACTCGATTTTCTGCACTCCAGTAAACCAACCCGAGGATTCTAGCGTAATACGTGGACACTCCATGTGAAGACCAACCTACGGCGGAGCCGCTAGCACTAGAGAGAAAGAGGGCAGGTGGGATTCATAATGCGCACAAATTTTGAACCCCGCTTGACGTAACATATCTTCCAATTGTTCGCGTGTGAACTTACGACTAATTTCGGTACATATTACGTTACCCTCTCTAAAGCGCAGTGACCGCCGAAGCTTATCAAACCGAACTTCTTGTTCGTGCAGGCACATAATATACATTTCAATCTGGTTTTTGGTCGGATTATAAAAAGCATAGTGCTCAAAATTTTCACGGTCGAAATTTGCACCGAGATCGCGATTCAACACTTCCAGCAAGTTGAGGTTAAAGGCCGCTGTTACGCCGGCAACATCATTATAGGCAGCATGCAAAACATTCGGATCTTTTACGCGATCGGCGCCAAGTAATAAGCGATCCGTGGGACCCATCACCTCGAGTATTTCGCTTAGGAACATAACTCCTTGTTCTTCGCTGAAGTTGCCAATCGTCCCCCCCAAAAAAATCACTAAATTACATTCCCCTTTAATAGGAAGGTTTCCCAGACCAGCAGTGTAATCACCAGATAATGGGGCAACATTCAACCACGCGAATTTCTCTACTAGCTCCCTCCCACTTTTGATCATGACTTCGTCGCACACATCGAATGGGACGTACGTCGGATAGTATTCGAGTTCCGAACATGCGCTGAGCAAATGACGTATTTTTCGCGACATACCACTACCGAATTCAATGATTCGGTCCGGTTTTACCCTCCCCACGATATCTCGCGCCGAACTTTCAAGTAGGGCGTCTTCTGTGCGCGTTGGATAGTACTCTGGCTCGTCACAAATTTGATCGAACAATTCGGAACCATGATCATCATAAAAATACTTAGGAGGTAGCCGTTTGTTAGAGGCGAACAGCCCCGCAACCACATCTTCAGTCAAACTTGTAACCGATTTCGTCGGGTCGACTGGGCAGCATGTGATTTCGCGTGATAGATGTGTGTCCATGGGTGTACGCCGGTATTTTCTTTATGATTAACTTAGTTATGACGCGTCGATTAGCGCTAGAATGGAAGCCGGACAGACCGCCGCTGACACGCCAAAAACAACACATAAAACTTTGCCAGTTGCGTCTGGAGACCTCGTTCTCCTTTCGAATTATCAATTTCGGCCGGTAAGTTTTATCAAACGACTTTGCGCAGGAATGTTTTTCTTAGCAAGCATATTAGTGCTTTCGCTCACGACAGTACTGTTCGGTAAAGCGATTGAGCGGCAACAAAATCCGAATCGCAACCCAACCTCATTATCAACCGAGAGTAAGCAGATGTCGATAAGTCTCCACCGCAATACAAACTGGCACTACGTTTTCGGCAGGACGATTAATCAAATTGCGGCGGAATTTATCGTAGACACCGGTGCGACGCCTGTACCCGTTCCCGTACCTATCGCTGACCGTGCGAGGCTACGCAGGGAACGACAACAACGGGTAATAACGGCAAATGGCATCACTCCAGCTTATACTACTCGTATAGACAGTTTGGTAGTCGGAGACATCGAAGAAACAGATGTTGCCGCTACAATAGCGCCGAATTTAGACGGAAATCAGATCTTACTCGGCATGAGTTTCCTAAAGCGCCTAGACTTTTCCCAGCGAGATAACTCTTTAATTTTAACCCAGCGTTTCGGTCGAAACCAAAAACCCGCTAACGCGCCGAGAGATTGAATATGCTGATGCTGGAAACGTTACTCAATTCACTTGTCCGTTATGTATGGGGCGAGTACATATTAATTCCGCTGCTCGCCCTGGTTGGTATTTATTTGTCACTCGGTCTAAAACTGCTGCCGTGGCGTTATTTAGTGTACGCGATTCAATTGCTGTGGCGACCGAACAAACCGGGTACTCCAGGCGAAATTACTCCGCTCCAAGCACTTATGACGGCACTCTCTGCGACCATTGGTACGGGTAACATCGCCGGCGTCGCAACCGCCATCTACCTCGGCGGCCCAGGTGCTCTTTTTTGGATGTGGGTTATTGCGTTGATGGGAATGGCGACCAAATACAGTGAAGCAGTTTTAGGTCTGAAATATCGACAGGTCGACTGCCTGGGTCAATACGTCGGTGGGCCAATGTATTACATCAAGAACGGACTAGGTGAGAAATGGAAGTGGCTCGCCATTTCATTTGCACTCTTTGGAATGATAGCTGCTTTTGGAATCGGAAATATG
>DPMX01000006.1:0-697 GCA_003540955.1 Gammaproteobacteria bacterium | reverse complement strand
TGCTTTTGGAATCGGAAATATGGTGCAATCGAATTCCGTTGCTGACGTGCTTTCATCAACCTATGCAATACCGGAACCCGTCACCGGTCTCGTCATTGCAACTATCGTAGGAATTACAATAATCGGTGGTGTTCGCCGGATAGCGGATGTCGCCACATGTTTAGTGCCGCTGATGGCGATCTCATATCTTTGCGCCGCTGTTTCAATCCTCCTACTAAAAGCCGATCTTGTGCCATCTGCGTTCGCTACCATTTTCTATGGCGCCTTCAACGGTAGCACTGCTACGGAGGGCTTTCTTGGAGCCACAGCCTGGATGGCAATTAGATGGGGTTGCGCGCGCGGAATTTTTTCCAACGAAGCGGGATTAGGCAGCGCCGCCATCGCACACGCAGCGGCAAAAGCGAACTATCCAGTACACCAAGGTATGATTGCAATGCTTGGGACATTTATCGACACTATGATTATGTGCACAATAACCGGCTTGGTTCTCATTGTATCGGAGGCGTGGTTATCTGGGGCTCAAGGTGCGAGCATGTCGGCCCTAGCGTTTTCAACAGTCTTAGGTGAGCCCGGCCGACACGTCGTAGTCGCCGGGCTGGCGGTCTTCGCCTTTAGCACGATCATCGGTTGGAGTTATTACGGGGAACGATGTGCAGCATATTGCTTGGGTACTAGAATCATTCCGACCTATCGAGCC
>DPMX01000346.1:4192-4666 GCA_003540955.1 Gammaproteobacteria bacterium | reverse complement strand
CGAGATAATCATCATCGGCAGCATGATCGTCGGTATGGGCCTTGGTTTCACCAGCAGTACCTATGTGGTCGACGTACAAACGAATGTAGGCTGGCAGATACGCGGTGCGGCCACATCGGCCATCCACTTCGCTCGCATGCTGGGATCCGCCTTGGGGGCCGCCCTGTTTGGCATGATCGTCAATCTGAGCCTGCAGCAGCGCGGCGTCGCTAGCAGCGAGATCGCTTCACTAATGGATCCGGTGCGCCGCGAGCAGTTGGTTGAAACCTCTCACGCCCCTCTGACAGCAGCGCTGGGCAACTCCCTGACCGAAGTCTACCTGATCACCGGATTGATGGCCGTCCTCGCGCTCCTAGTCGGCCTTTACATGCCACGAGGCCTCAATCCAGGAACTTCGCTGGGCTCGCAAAACCCGTTAGAAACAACCCGTACGCGACCGCCCACCGGCTGAAGTGCTACAAACCACGCCAATCT
>DPMX01000346.1:0-3815 GCA_003540955.1 Gammaproteobacteria bacterium | reverse complement strand
AGTTTGTCTGGGAACTCACCGCCTGCATCACTTCAACTGGAGAAAGCGACTTCATATGTAGATTGATTGACCGCCTGGGTAGCGGTCAGGCAGTGAAATTGGCACTCAGCAGCTGGCGTCACAACCCTGATAGTCTCCCGCCCAAGCGATAGCGGAAAGCCTAATCAATCAACTCGCATTTGCCCCATGTATCTCAGGCGAACTTGGTCGACTACAATTGCCAGGATTAGTACGGAACCAAGCACAATCTGCTGAACATAACTATCCATGCGTATTAGGTTCATACCGTTCGTAAGCAGCGTGATAAAAAATGCACCAAGAAGAACATTTTCGATCCGACCAATCCCGCCAAACAAGGAAACCCCTCCGATTACACAAGCCGCCACAGACTGCAAAACTAGGGGTTGACCGATCGTCGCCTCTCCTGTTCCTGTTCTTGCCATAAGAAGCAGGCCCACACACGCCGCTGTAACGCCACAAATTACGTAAGCAAAAAATAGATGTTTTCGGGTTTTAACCCCTGAAAGCCTAGCTGCCCTACGATTACTACCGATAGCGTAGAAATAGCGGCCCATCTTGGTCCAGTTCAATGTGAAAAATACGATGATAGCTATTCCGGCCATGTAGAATAATGGTGCGGGTATATCAAATAACCGCCCATACCCAAAAACTTCCTTGAAAACCTTTGGAATGCCGTAGATTGGCACACCACCGCCGATAGTTAACGCAGCTCCTAGCGCCACCGATAGCATCCCTAGAGTCATCATAAAGGGGGGGACATTAAATATTGCGACACCAACCCCATTGATTGAACCGACAATTATTCCAACACCAATCCCTGCTATTAGTCCGAGAATTATTGCCAAAACGTAAGCTTCAGGAGTGCCCGCTAACACAGAGACCATAACCAGAGCTGATACAACACTCGCGAGAGCCATCGTGGAGCCGATTGAAAGATCAAATCCGGCAGTTAGCAAACACACCATCTGGCCAATCGAAACAATCGCCAAGTAAGTTGTTTGCCGAACAACATTAAAGAGGTTTCGTCCATCGAGAAAGCGCTCTTCCATTAATCCAAAGAACACTACACTTCCAATCAATAGCACAGGAAGTATGCCCATACTCATAAATATGGAACGAGCTGCCCTAACAACAGGATTGCCAACGGGTTTATCTGTAATATCTGCCATGTTTATTTCCCGCCTAGGGCGTTGCTGACCTAATAGTATTACCTTGCGCACTTTCAGAAAAGAACGCGTTCAGAAGATTTTCCTCTGATATTTCTTGACCTTCAAAGTGAGCTTGCACGGTGCCACTGCGAATTACATACACCCGGTTTGACATATTTAAAATCTCGGGTAGCTCGGAGCTAATGAGGAGAACTGCTACTCCTTCGGCAGCCAGAGATGCTAGAAACTCATACACCTCAGCTTTAGCACCTACATCTACTCCGATTGTTGGCTCATCAAGTATGAAAACCTTATTCTTGCGAGCTATATATTTAGATAGCAAAATCTTTTGTTGATTACCGCCGGAATAAGTATTTGCATCTTTTTCGAGTGCTAGCGGGGTCACTCGCATACGTTCCGCTAGATTGTGAGTTATTACCCTTTCGGATGACCGGTGCAGGACTGCCTTGGTGGACATTGTAGCCAAGTCAAGACTCGCGAGAGATATGTTTTCTCTAGTCGGTCGGTCTAGTAATAGGCCTTCCCGTCGGCGATCGGGCGGCACATAGGATAAGCCACGCTTTAGGTTAGAGTTGGGATCAAGGTGGTTAAGAGTTTCGCCCAAGAACTCAACTTCACCTCGCTCTATTGGTTCAATACCAAAGCAAGCTCGTCCAATTTCTGACTTACCACAGCCAACCAATCCGGCAAGGCCAACGATCTCACCGCTTCGAACCTCAAGCGATACGTCGATGACGCTTTTATTGCGAGTTGTTAGGTTCTTCAACGCCAAGCAGACATCACTGGGTTTAAAGGATACTTCCGGAAAGAATTCGCCTATTGACCGTCCCGTCATTAATTCGACTAACTCTTGCTGGCTGGTTGATTTTGCATCAACGGTATCGATATATCGGCCATCACGCAGCACGGTAACACGGTCACCCACCTGGCGAATCTCGGCAACACGGTGGGTGATGTATATAATGGCGACCTCTTCGCTCTGTAGCACTTCCATCAACTCAAACAGCTGATTAACCTCGCGCTCAGTTAGCGATGAAGTGGGTTCGTCCAGAATTAAAATCTTTGGATTCGTAAGCATCGCCTTCGCGATTTCGGTCATTTGCTGCTGGGCTCGAGAAAGACTCGATACCTGCGCCCTAGGCGGAATATCAAAGCCTAGTCGATTTACGATTTCGGATGCGGTATCTCGCATCTTTCGCTTATTTAGCACTATTCCCGTTGTTTCTTCGGAACCAAGGAAGATATTTTCTTCCACAGTTAACTCTGAGGCTAAGCTGAATTCCTGAAATACCGCCGCTATCCCTTGTCTTCTTGCTTCATGCACCGACTCAAGGGAAACAGGTTTCTGACTTAACTCTATTGTGCCCTCATCAGGCCGTATCGCACCTGCCAGTATGTTTATAAGCGTAGATTTTCCCGCGCCGTTTTCTCCAAACAGAACGTGAACTTCACCGCTTTTAAGGTCAAAATTAACATGATCAAGAGCGCGAACTCCGCCAAAGTTTTTTCCAATGCTACGCACTTGAAGCAACATTTCAGTGTCAGCAGAATTATCCGTCATGCTTGCTCTCACATTACTGAGCTCGTTGATTTCGGACATTCAATTAGAGTTCCGTTCCGGTATGTAGCCGGCGGAGAAGCCGTGTGGACTTAAAGGATTAGTTCTCGTTCGACATGAAAAAACCGATCGGTCGAGCGCCTATAAATTGTTGTATCGACATCCCGACCGATCGGAATACTTCCTATACTCTAGTCAACTTTGAAGATGGGTTTCCAACCCGTAGGCGCAAGGTGCTTAGACCGATCGTAACCAGCACCCATACTACCTTTTTGAAGGACCCCAAACTCTGTTGCTATATCGATGTGTTTAGCTTTTCCTTCAAGAACACGAACTGCTAGTTCTAATGCTAAGCGGGCGTACATCACAGATGACTCTGTCGCTGAGCCTTCAATGCTGCCATCCACGATTCCTTCCTCCACGCCAGGCGTGAGGTAGAACGAGTAAAGCCCAATATCATCTCGCCCTATTTCACGCAGGAGGTTTACCGCGACCTCTACAACCGGAGCCCCACCAATGACATATTTAACATCAGGATATGTCTGCAGGCCATCTTCAAGCAGCTTCATCTGCACGGCCTTGCCGCTATCGCCGTACAAGACCTTTGCTATTTCAACTTCGGATCCAGGGATCGTGTCTTTAAAGCCCTGAACAGCAGCTTCTGACCAAAACACTCCAGCTGGTCCCGGAAGCCACAATGCTTTCACCTTACCCGAACCATTGGGGTGTTTCTCTTTTAGCCATTTTGCTATGGCTTCGCCCGTAGCCCAGTATGAGTTAATGGAGCGGCCATCAATATCGCATTTTACTCCGATACCGAAATCAATGAATTTGACCCCATTTTTTCTCATTTCGTCGATCGTGCCACATAAACCGTCTTGGGAAATAGAGATTGCGACCACGCCATCGGCACCTTGTGCTACGCAATTTTCAACTTGTGCAATCTGCCCAACCTGATCGCCATAACCATCCGCAGCAACAACCGTAAGCTTCACGCCAAGACGCTTAGCTTCCTCAGTTACGCCGTATGTCATCGCAATATAGTAAGGGTCTTTCACGTGCGGCCA
>DPMX01000314.1:7836-9534 GCA_003540955.1 Gammaproteobacteria bacterium | reverse complement strand
CGAGCACGCGGGGTTGTGCGCCTGGGGGCGCGAGAAAGAGGCAGACGCCCTCCGCAATATGCTTGAGATGTACAAAGATAACGGGGTCGCCTTGTTACTAACAGACACCTACGATCACGAAAATTGCGTGAAGAACATTCTCGGCGGGGAGCTGAAGGAGGCCATCCAAAACTTCCCTGGCCTGGTTGGTGCGCGACCGGATTCAGGTGACGTCGTCGAGGTAACTGCTGATACGACCGAATGGCTGATGGATGCGTTTGGTTATGAGATAAACTCAAAAGGGTTTAAAGTGCTGCCCCCTTACCTCCGCGTAGTACAGGGGGACGGGGTAAACTTTTATGCACTACCTAAAATCTTCATCGAGCTTGAGCGTCGCGGTTTTTCTGCAGAGAACGCAATTTTCGGGATGGGCGGTGGCTTATTGCAGCACCATAATCGCGACACGATGAATTTCGGCCAGAAAGCAAGCGCGGTATGTGTAAATGGTATCTGGCGCGATATCTTCAAGTCACCTACCGGATCACAATTTAAAGTATCCAAGAAAGGTCGACTCGCACTCAAATACGAAAATGGAGTGCACACGACTGTACCTCGAGATTCAATCAAGCCGGAGGCAAATGAACTAGTGACGGTATTTCGAAACGGCAAACTACTAAAAAAATGGGACTTCGCCGAAGTGATCGAAAGAAGCGAACAAAAATATCCAGAATCCTACTACAGTGATGTAGTGAAGCCACTGCGTGAAGCGCGGAACTAAAGTCTTACGATGCCATCCGCAGTATACTAAAGGCCCAAGATTATGAACTGTCTACATGTCTTCGACATGGATGGAACGCTATTGATCGGGTCGGCGTGTCTTGAAATATCTCGCGCAGTTGGCGCCCATGAGCAAAACGTCGCGATTCAAGACGCCTGGACAAGTGGAGAACTAAGCGATAGCGGCTACTGGGAAAATTGTCTCCCACTATGGGACGGCCTGTCGGAACAGCAAATTGATAAGGCGTTCGCTGACACACAATGGCTTGATGGGATCGAATCTGTTTTCCGCAACATCGAGGCCCGCGATGAGCACAGTATCGTTATCTCACAATCCCCACAATTTTTCGTCGAACGGCTGAAAGCATGGGGCCTCGGCTCTGCGTTCGGTGCCAAGGTCACCCCGGGCAATGCCACCGGCGCGGAACATATGATATCGAGCGAGGATAAACTCAAAATCACAAGGCGGCGACTTCTAGAGCTTAACCTCAACGAGAATAATTGTGTAGCCTACGGCGATTCCAATTCTGATCTCGCACTGTTTGAGAACCTTCAACACACTGTCGCAGTCAATGCAGAAGATCGGATTCGGAAACTCGCGGCCGCCACCTATCAGGGAGACGATTTGTGGGCGGCCTACACGACTGGCCGAAAGCTTTTGGATGCACAGGATCAATAGACTAAAAGCGATCCGGAAAAGCTATTGGGACAATCACCCTAGTCCGATTACGTTATACTAGAGCTGGAATTGATAACGAGGTGTGTGGTTAGATGACGAAATCAAGCGCCCTATCAAATGCGGCAGAAACGAGCAGCGAAGAAAATGCGGCCAAGTACGAACAGGTTTGTCGCCAAACGATAATCCGTTTCGGTAATGCTTGGGCTGCAGGCGATGTTGATGGACTGATGAGCCTAATGAGTGACGAGCCACGATATCGCGGT
>DPMX01000314.1:3072-7542 GCA_003540955.1 Gammaproteobacteria bacterium | reverse complement strand
CGAGCCACGATATCGCGGTTCAACCGGACCTGAGCCTGGGAATGAATTTGTCGGCGTCGAACAAGTCCGCGCTGCCTTTGAACGGATAGCCGGACCCAACGCCGGATCAACACCCACGAAACCCGCTCCTCCGCCGGAGATGTACTTCTTCGGAAATCGTGCTCTCGCGTTCTGGCGCCTTAAGTTTCCTGGATCTGATCGAGAAGTGGAGGGCGTCGACGTCATGACCTTTACAAACAACGGTCGCATCGCAGTTAAAGACGCTTACCGCAAGGCATTTGGTTAAAGGTGCAACCCTCAAAATCGTGTAAATCGATTAAAAATTAATAATAAAGCGGAAAAATCTACATTAAAGCATCGCAGCGCTTCGATCGAAAAATATGCACTGAATTTCAACGCACACCAAGCCTGCCTATGGCCTAGGTTAAAGGCGCGATTATAATGAAGTCACACCACCGCTGACTGCGGACCCTAAAGGACCTTTGATACAGATGACCCACGACCTCGACGGTTCGCATTCAAAGAACTTGTTCCGGACGCCATTGCATGCGTTGCACGAGACACTCGGCGCAAAATTTGCTCCGTTCGCGGGTTTCTCGATGCCCATTGAGTACGGCAATGGTCTTAAACGTGAGCACCTGCATGTCCGCGCTGCTGCGGGGCTGTTCGACGTGTCGCACATGGGTCAGCTAATAATCCGAGGTCCCAACGTTGTAGAAGAAATTGAACGTTTGGTGCCAAGCGATATTACCGCGCTCAAACCGTTTAGGCAGCGCTACTCCGTATTGACCAACGAGCACGGCGGGATCATCGACGATGTAATGATCACGTGCCTACCAGAACAAATTTTTATCGTTGTGAACGCTGCAAACGTAGCACAGGACCTCATGCATATCACCGAACGTCTCCCGCCAAATAATTCGATTGAACTACTAGAAGATCGTGCGCTTCTCGCGATCCAAGGCCCGAGTGCCTCTACCTGCCTCGCAAAGTGGGAACCCGATATCGCCAAGCTAGAGTTTATGCAGGCCGGTTACTTTCAGATCGGCGGTATTGAGTGTCTCGTCCATCGCTGCGGTTACACAGGCTGCGATGGCTTTGAACTTTCACTCAAGGACGATGAAGCACCGTCGTTGGCGAGTATGCTGCTTGAAGATGACGCCGTCGAGCCAATTGGGCTCGGCGCGCGTGATACCCTCCGTCTTGAAGCCGGCCTATGTCTTGCAGGTGTCGATTTCGATGCAGACACGACCCCCGTCGAAGCCGCATTGGAATGGGTTATAGCACGTAAGTACCGTGTTCAACCGCAAACAACACCGGGTTTTCTAGGTGCGGCGCGGATCCTGGAACAACTTAACAATGGAGCTAAACGTAGACGTATCGGACTGATCTCTGCCGGCCGCGCACCAGTGCGTGCTGGCACCGTTTTGCTGCACAACGGCCGAGAAGTCGGCCAGGTCACCAGCGGCAGCTTTGGGCCGTCGTTCGGTGGACCCATCGCAATGGGCTACGGAGAAAGTGACCTTGCTTCCATCGGGATTCCGATGACGGTCGAGATCCGCGGTCGTACACATGAGCTCCAAATCGCTAAACTACCATTTGTGCCAACTACCTATTATCGGCCTTAAATAAAGGAGAACGTACGTCGTGAGTGCAATCAAATTTACAGTCGATCACGAGTGGCTTCTGATAGAAGGATCAAGCGCTACCGTCGGCATCTCGGATTACGCGCAGGAGCAACTCGGTGACGTCGTGTATGTTGAACTACCCGAGATTGGGCAGCGCTTTAGTCGTGGAGATAACGTTGGGGTAGTCGAATCGGTCAAGGCCGTAGGCGAAATCTACATGCCGATTTCAGGCGCTATCGAAGTAATCAATGATCGCTTAGTGGATGAACCAGAGCTGGTCAATTCCGAACCTACTACAGGCGGCTGGTTGTTTAAGATCACCCTCGATGACCAAAGTGATGTCAGTGGATTAATGGACGAACCCGCTTATCTAGAATTTATCGCCACCCTCTAGCGTCGCCAACCAAGTTACCCGACCATGGGGATCGACAAACCATAGGGAACAGAAATGCCAAACGAGTCTGCATCTTTACGTATCTTGGAGAAGTCTGGTGATTTTATCCGGCGACATATTGGACCGGACACGGCGCAAATCGCTACGATGCTCGAATCGCTTGGCCTTGAAAAACTCGACGACATCGTCGAACGAGCAATACCTGCTGCAATCTTGTCTAAAAAACCGTTCGTGCTTCGCGACACAATCAGCGAACAGGCAGTGATTGCCAGCCTCAATCGTATGTGTCAACGGAATCAAATTTTTATTTCGATGATTGGCATGGGTTACTACAACACCATCTTACCTGAAGTCATCAAACGTAACGTCCTTGAAAACCCAGGTTGGTACACTGCGTACACGCCCTACCAAGCTGAGATCAGCCAAGGTCGATTGGAAGCCATTCTCAATTTTCAGCAAATGGTGAGTGACCTCTGCGCCATGGAGATCGCAAACGCGTCGGTACTAGATGAAGCGACCGCAGCAGCGGAAGCGATGGCAATGGCACGCAGACTCTCCAAGTCCGACTCGAACGTTTTTATAGTTGACCCCGCATGTCATCCCCAGACCATCTCCGTCGTGCAAACACGAGCGCGCTCGTTCGGTTACGAACTGGAAATTGCCGAGCCGTCTGCGGCTCTTAAGACAATAACCGCTTTCGGTATGTTGTTACAGTATCCAGACTCGGGTGGATCAGTGCGTGATATCGAGCCAGAAATCGCGGCGGCGCACGCAAAAAACACGATTACGATTGTAGCATCGGATTTGCTAGCACTATGTTTATTGAAACCACCCGGAGAAATGGGTGCAGACATTGTCGTAGGTTCTGCGCAACGATTTGGCGTACCGATGGGTTACGGCGGCCCTCACGCTGGATTCTTTGCGACGCGAGAAAGATTTATTCGCTCAATGCCCGGCAGAGTAATCGGCGTCTCTGTTGATAGTGACGGGCGACCCGCATTACGCATGGCTCTACAAACGCGCGAGCAACACATTCGGCGTGAACGAGCAACGAGTAACATTTGTACCTCCCAAGTCCTTCTCGCAGTAATCGCAGGCTTTTATGCCATCTACCACGGGCCGAGCGGACTCAAACTGATCGCAAGCCGGATCCATCGGTTAATGCAAATATGTGCCGACGGCCTCGAGCGGATCGACTACACGATCGCCGTTCCAGCTTATTTCGATACAATAACCGTGCATACTCCAAACCAGGCAATCCCGCTCGCAGCCAAAGCGCGCGAACAACGTATCAATCTACGCGTCGTCGATGCAGACACTATAGGCATTGCCTTCGACGAGGCGACAACCCAGGAAAACGTCGAAGCCGTATGGAGGGTCTTTGCACGTACCACGTCAGTCCCTCTCTCCGTCGACGCGATTGACGCAACCGTCAAGGAGTGTGTCCCATCAAATCTACGTCGAACAACCGAATTCCTAACGCACCCCGTATTTGAGCTATATCACAGCGAAACAGAAATGATGCGCTACATGCGCAAACTCGGACGCCGCGACATCGCACTAGACCGGGCCATGATCCCATTGGGTTCGTGTACGATGAAACTCAACGCGGCAACGGAACTTCAAGCGCTGTCATACCCCGGATTCAATACGCTACACCCCTTCGTGCCGCTAGAACAAGCTCAGGGCTATCGCCAGCTAATTGAAGAACTGGAGGAAATGCTTTGCGACCTGACCGGATTCGCGGCGTTCTCGATGCAACCAAACGCCGGTTCGCAAGGTGAATACGCGGGTCTACTGACTATCCGCAAGTATCACGAGGTCCGAGGTGAAGGGTCACGAAAAATCTGCCTCATACCTGCTTCGGCCCACGGTACCAACCCAGCAAGCGCCGTGATGGCAGGAATGCGGGTCGTCGTCGTTAAATGCGACAGCGATGGTAATATTGATATCGCCGATTTAGAGGCACAAGCGACTAAGCATCGGGCTGAACTCGCAGCATTAATGGTAACGTACCCTTCGACCCACGGTGTGTTCGAAGCGTCTATCGCTACAGTCTGCGACATCGTACACCGAAATGGGGGCCAGGTTTACATGGATGGCGCTAACTTTAATGCCCTGGTTGGCATTGGCCGACCAGCCGAGTACGGCGCCGATGTTATGCATCTGAATTTACATAAAACGTTTGCGATACCTCATGGCGGGGGTGGTCCAGGTATGGGGCCTATCGGCGTGCGTGAACATTTGGTCGGTTTCCTTCCGGATCATCCAGTAGTTCCCGGGGTTAACACAGCGACTCACGAAGATGGCACGATCGGAACGGTTTCCGCAGCGCCATGGGGATCGGCGAGTATCCTCACAATCTCCTGGGCATATATAACAATGATGGGCGCGACCGGCTTACGCCGCGCAACCTTGATTGCGATCCTCGCCGCTAACTATATCGCG
>DPMX01000314.1:0-2752 GCA_003540955.1 Gammaproteobacteria bacterium | reverse complement strand
CCCGCCTCAAGACCCACTATCCTATTCTCTATACCGGACAGAACGGTATGGTCGCACACGAGTGCATTATCGATCTGCGGGCCATCAAAGAAGCCTGTGGAGTCAGCGTAGACGACGTCGCAAAACGCCTCATCGATTACGGGTTTCATGCTCCAACGATGTCGTTCCCAGTCACAGACACACTCATGATCGAACCGACGGAAAGTGAGAACAAACGCGAAATCGACCGTTTTTGTGACGCGATGATAGCGATCCGGGCCGAAATACACGGTATTGAGCAGGGGAACGCCGACCCACAGGACAACTTGTTGAAGAATGCACCACACACTCATCGAATGCTTCTAGCGCAAAGCTGGGAACACCCCTATTCAGCGCAACAGGCGTTCTTTCCGCACAATCAACTTCACGAGGACAAATATTGGCCTCCAGTAGGGCGTATCGACAATGTCCACGGCGACAAAAACCTAGCGTGCAGTTGTCCTCCAATAGAGGTATTTACAGACTAGTTGAAAGCACTGCGCCCGTACGCTTTTACAAAACTTTAATACGCATTCGACGTAAAATCCGCGTCGAAGTCATCGGACATGATCGATTCCCAATAGTACTTCGGAACCTCAGCCTCAGAGCGGGCGATAATCTCTTTCATGTGCTGTCGCTTAACCAGCTTGCCATTGCGGAACACTGTCTCAAGCAAGTTCTCGCTCTCCGGTACTGAATCTCGCGCTACCGTCTTATAATCACCGTTCTCCTTAACAAGCGCAAGGCGCCCGGCCTTCGATGCTTTAAGACCGGAGTCTGATGGCTTTTTATTGACAGCTCGCCATTCACCATTGACCTTTGCCGCATTGGCCTTCATTGCAAAATGCATGGAGTCTCGATTAACTTGTTGCAGTAGGCCGCCACCCATTCCGAACCCGACGTTCTCCGAAGACAACTTCCGCTTATGCATTTCTTTGTAAATATCTTTTAGGCTGTTGATATTAATGCCGTCACCCTGGCAGATCCGAAGACATGAAGGCAAAACCTTATATCCCTTTGTATTAACGTTATGGCCGAAGCTCTCCATTAACCATTCGATCGAATCTGCAACGACGGTTGGCGGATGACCGGAATCCGGACGCACAAAAATAGGCGATTTAGCGTTCTCGACTAGAGATTTCAATTCTTTGCCCCAAATATTTTTGATGGCATTTTCCAAATTGTAGGAGTCTGATACGACGACGATGTACGGCCAGCCGTCGTACGCCTCAACTAAGTTTCGATAGGCATCAGCTTCATGGTCTTGCCCCCAAGCAGTGATCGTCGAGTGTTCAGCAGAAGGGCTAGAAACGCCGGTTGCCGGCATCCCGTAATACCGCATCGCGGCGACCGAACCCGCCATAGTATCGGTCTGGTGAAAGTTGACGAGATGCGCCATGCCTCCAACTGCAGCAGACATTTGCGAGCTAACTCCACGCGCACCGTAGTCATGCAATAGGGCTCGAATTATCCCTTCAGGGTCATCCGCACTCTCTATCAGTGCCTGTCGAATAATTTGTTTACACATCCAACTCAGAGTGCAAACGGTCGACGGATACCAAACACCACGCAAAAAAGCAGTCTCAATAAAACTTGTAACCCAAAAATATTTCGGATCTGTGTTCACGATTTGCACCATAACGTTCCTGACCGGGATCGCAGTACCTTCGGGAACGGCTTCGATCTCAACCGGCAAATATCCGTCGTAGTCGTTCAGAACACCCATCCAACCTTCACGATAAAAAGGGATTTCATGCCACTCGCAAACCAGTTCGGCCTCGTCTATATCCGCAAGCGTGATCGGCTTCATTAAATATTCCATAATGTAAGCCTGCAGTCCCATATGCACGACAGCAGGGAAAGGTCCTCCCCGCGCTTCAATATAACTCGAAATATACTCAGTCCCTGGCGGATATTGAATGTAGTGGGAATGCTTATAGCAGTCAGTGTTAAGGAGAATGTTGTTTAGGTCTCCCATTTTATTCATGAACTCTGACACGTGACCTCCTCCATTATTTTTCAATAAAACTAATGCTCTAAAACTCGTTCCCCAGGATCCTCAGCTGTGCGAGATCCAAACTTATGGCTACGGCCTTCTTAAGACACCGATCGATCGGATTAAAATGTATAACGACAAACGCATGGTTCTGTCTTTCCGGTAATTGCCGCAGGATTCACGCCCGCCGTTACACTCGTGGTGACAGTGTATTACGCAGAGTCCTTAACGTACTATTTAGATCTACCGGGTGTCAACTGGAGTTTTTCTACCGAAACCTCCTGGCATACCTGACTGATGCAACGTTGCAATTTGAGCTAACCGCCCGCTAACTGCTCGACGACGAGTTCCAGAGCTTCCTGGACCGCGGCTAATCGCACCTCGTTGCGTGACCCATTTAGCACTACGCGGCGTTCCATCGTCGGTTTCCCTGTGCGCGCCGCAGCAAAATAGCAGGTCCCTACCGGATCGCGATCGTTGCCGCCACCCGGCCCCGCATATCCAGTTACCGCTACGCATATTCCAGCAGTTGAATTAGCAAGACCGCCTTCTGCTAGACCTAAAGTGACCTCGGCACTGACCACACCATATTTTTTTGATACCTCATCGGGTACCCCAACACCGGTTGCTTTGGCCGACATGTGATATAGCACGAAGCCTCTTTCAAAAACTTCCGATGCTCCTGGAACCGAAGTCAACCAAGCCGAAACCAGGCCTGCCGTGCATGTCTCTACTGTT